>CAWUXN010000233.1:0-3565 GCA_963926415.1 uncultured Loktanella sp. | reverse complement strand
CTCGCACCGTCTGGCAGATGCGCTGATCGCAGGGCTGCGCGACACCGAAGCCGCCGTGAACAGCCGCCCCCGCCGCGAAGGGCGCCTTGCCGTGCTTAACGCCGCCGATTTCCCATCTGTCCTGCTCGAGGCGGGGTTCCTGTCCAACGCTGACGACCGCAATGCGCTGTCGTCGCGGCATGGCCGCGCACCCATCGTCGCGGGCATTAAGGCAGCCTTGCAGGATTGGGCCGCTTCAGAGGCCGCCCGCGCTCCCCTGAAGCGGCAGTAAGCGCGGGGCAGGGCAAGCTGGCGCGAAAGTGACCGCCTTATTGCTGCGTAATTGCGCGAGCTGGGCTGATCAGCTTTTGACGCCAGCGGGGGGGCGCTCTATAAACGGGCCATTCCGACAAAAGGGTCTTCGGCAATGCTCCGCTTTATAATGTCATTTTTCGGCGCCATCTTTTCGATGCTGTGCCTTGGACTTGTCACGGTGGCACTGGGTCTGGGCGGCGTGTTTTACATGTATGGCCGCGATCTGCCGTCCTATGACACGCTGGCGCAATACACGCCCAAGACGATTAGCCGGATCTATTCGGGCGAAGGACAGATCATCGACGAATTTGCCGTCGAACGCCGCCTGTTTACGCCCGCCGAAGACATCCCCGACATGGTGAAAGAGGCGTTTATTAGCGCCGAGGACATGAATTTCTATACCCACGGCGGCTATGATGCGGGCGGTATGGCGGCGGCGCTGGTCGCGGCGATCAAATCGCGCGGCGAAGACGTGCGCGGTGCATCCACGATCACCCAGCAGGTGATGAAGAACTTTCTGCTGGACGGCTCTCGCAGCGTGGAACGTAAGATCAAGGAAATCATCCTTGCCACAAGGATCGAAGGCGCGATGCCCAAGGACAAGATCCTGGAGTTGTATCTGAACGAGATTTTTCTTGGCAAGAATAGCTATGGCGTCACCGCGGCCTCGCTGACCTATTTCAACAAATCCCTATCCGATCTGACCGTGGAAGAAGCCGCCTATCTGGCCGTGCTGCCGAAAGCGCCCTCGGATTATGACCCTGTGCGCCAATATGACCGGTCCATCACGCGGCGGAACTTTGTTCTCCGCGAGATGTGGGAAAATGGCTATATGGAAGACGCAGCATATCAGACGGCCAAGGATACGCCGCTGCGCACCGTGCAGTCCGGCGATTACGAAAGCTTTCGCAGCGAACTGCCGCCGCGTGACTATTTCACCGACGAAATCCGCCGCCAGCTAAGTCAGAATTTCGGCGAGGATGAATTCTTTTCCGGTGGCCTCGCGATCCGCGCTACGGTGGCCAAAGATCTACAGGTCGAAGCCGCCCATTCGCTGCAGCGCGCGCTGGAAAGCTATGATCGCGGGCAGGGCAAGTGGCGCGGCACGGGCCAGGCGATTGATCCGTCCTTGCTGGGAACAGAGGCTGATTGGCGCAAAGCCTTGGCCGACACGCAGGTGCCCCGTGACGTCACCCTGGAAAACAAATGGCACCCGGCCGTTGTGCTGGAAGTCGGCGACGCCAGCATGCGTGTTGGCATCGAAGGCGTCGAAGAATCCGAGGTTGAACCTTTTAGCGTGCCGCGCGACGATATTGAATGGATGCAGGGCAGCTTTGCCGACAACTTCACACCTGGCGATGTCGTGCTAATCCGCCGCATGACGAATGATACCGATGGGTCCTTCATTCGCTGGACGCTGCGGCAGGTGCCGCAGGTGCAGGGCGCGTTCATGGCGATGGACGTGAATACGGGCCGCGTGCTTGCCATGCAGGGCGGCTTTTCATATCAGGCGTCAGTGTTCAACCGCGCCACACAGGCGAAACGCCAGCCGGGTTCCAGCTTTAAGCCCTTCGTTTATGCCGCAGCGCTGGACTCGGGCTATTCCCCCGCCACCGTGGTTGTGGACGCCCCGATTGAAATCAACACGCCGCAGGGTGTGTGGCGCCCACAGAACTATTCCAAGAAGTTCTATGGCCCCACGCCACTGCGCACCGGGATCGAGCAATCGCGTAACCTGATGACCGTGCGTCTGGCGCAAGAGGTCGGGATCGACACCGTCGCCGACTACGCCGAGAAATTCGGCGTCTATGACCACATGAATCGCGTGTTGGCAGCCTCCCTTGGCTCGGACGAGACTACGTTGTTCAAGATGGTTGCGGCCTATGCGATGTTCGCGAACGGCGGCGAGCGGGTGGAACCCACGCTCGTTGACCGTGTGCAGGACCGCTACGGCAACACCGTCTATCGCCATGACCAGCGCATCTGCGAAGACTGCCAGTTGACCAACCTGCCCAGCGGCGAAGCGCCGACGATCATCAGTAACCGCCAGCGGGTGATGAACGAAATCACCGCCTATCAGTTGACGTCGATGTTGGAAGGCGTGGTCACGCGCGGCACCGCCAGAAACGCGATCAACCTGCCCGTGCCGATTGCGGGCAAGACCGGCACCACGAACGACGAAAAGGACGCATGGTTTGTCGGCTTCTCATCCAACATCGTGGCGGGCTGCTATATCGGCTTCGACAACCCGCGCCCGATGGGCAAAAGCGCCTCTGGCGGCGGCATCTGTGCGCCGGTGTTCAATGCCTTCATGGGGCAGGCGATCAAGAAATATGGCGGCGGCCCGTTCAAGGTGCCGGCCGATTGTCAGTTCATCAACATCGACCGCTTCTCCGGCGCGCGTCTTGACGACTGGGCCATTGGCGACAACGTTATCGCCGAATGTTTCCGTCCGGGCGAAGATCCGATCTTTGGCATAACCTTCGACGGTGGTTTCGCGATGGCCGCCGATTTGCCGCTGGAGGACGATGTCCAGCGCGCCGCGCGTCAGGTGGAGACCAGCACGGGCGGCACGGCGACGGTGGGGCCAAAGGCGACCTTTGGCACACTGTCCTCGGGCGGACTTTACTAGCCATTCGCTTGCCGTAAGCGCGGCGGCGGGGTAAGACCCGCCCCGCAGCTGCCCGCCACCGGGCGATGCAATTGTCGTTGAAGGATCAAGCCCATGCGCGCCGAAACTCAGAATGCTATCGAAGCGATCCAGAAATCGCTGTCTCTGCTGGCGCAGCGGCTGGACTATGATACCGCGCCGCACCGGCTGGAAGAATTCAACGCCCGCGTCGAAGACCCTACCCTGTGGGACGATCCCGCGAAGGCGCAAAAGCTGATGCGCGAACGTCAGATGCTGGTCGATTCCGTCGCAAACTATGAAGGCATCCGCCAAGAGTTGGCCGACAACGTCGAGTTGATCGAGATGGGCGAGATGGAAGACGACGCCGAGATCGTGACCGAGGCCGAAGCGGCCCTGACGGCCCTCAAGGCGAAGGCTGCCGAGAAAGAGCTGGAAGCGCTGCTGAACGGCGAGGCCGATGGCAACGATACCTTCCTTGAAATCAACGCGGGTGCCGGCGGCACCGAGTCCTGCGACTGGGCCAATATGCTGGCCCGGATGTACGTCCGCTGGGCGGAAAAGAAGGGCTATAAGGTCGAGCTGCAGTCAGAGAGCGCGGGCGACGAGGTTGGCATCAAATCCGCTGCCTACAAGATCAGC
>CAWUXN010000232.1:0-3698 GCA_963926415.1 uncultured Loktanella sp. | reverse complement strand
AAGACGTGCGCCTTGCTGGCGTGAATTCGATCAACTGGGGCCGCGTGCTGGCACAGGTGGTTTATTACTTCACCTCTGCGGTGTCGCTGGGTGCGCCGCATCGCAAGGTCAGCTTTACCGTGCCTACGGGCAATTTCGGCGATATCTTTGCAGGCTATATCGCTAAGCAGATGGGTTTGCCGATTGGCGAGCTGATTGTCGCGACCAACACCAACGACATCCTGCACCGCACGCTGGAAACCGGTGCATACACCAAGGGTAGCGTGACGCCGACGATCAGCCCGTCAATGGATATTCAGGTCTCCTCGAACTTTGAACGCGCGCTGTTTTATGCCTATGGGCAGGACGGTGCCGCCGTCGTCAGCCAGATGGATGATCTGAAAAAGGGTGGCTTTACCATTTCCCAAGGGGCCATCGACGCGCTGCGCGACACCTATGCATCTGGCCGAGTGTCAGAGCAGGATACGTCCGACACGATTACGCGGTATCTGGCAGAACATGGCGAACTGCTGTGCCCGCACACCGCAGTCGGGGCCAGTATAGGCGAACAGCACCTGGGCTCTTTGCCGATGGTGACGCTCGCCACCGCGCACCCTGCAAAATTCCCTGCCGCAGTCGAGCGGGCCACCGGAATCCACCCCCCCTTGCCCCCGCGCATGGCGGACCTGTATGACCGGACCGAACGGATCACACGCACCAAGGGTGACCTTGCCGCAATCCAGAAAATTATCAAGGACCGGATCACGTCTTGACCATTGAACTTCACACGCTCTCCAACGGATTTCGCATCGTAACCGAACATATGCCGGGGCTGGCCAGTGCGTCCGTCGGCATCTGGGTGAACGCAGGCGGCCGCCACGAGGCCGAGGCCCAGAACGGCATCGCGCACTTTCTGGAACACATGGCGTTCAAGGGCACCGACACCCGCACGTCCCTGCAAATTGCAGAAGCGATCGAGGATGTAGGCGGCTACATCAATGCCTATACCAGCCGCGAAACGACGGCCTATTACGCCCGCGTGCTGGAAGCGGACGTCGGGCTGGGGCTCGACGTGATCTCTGACATCCTGTTGAATCCGTTGTTCAAAGATCACGAGATCGAGACAGAGCGCGGCGTGATCCTGCAAGAAATCGGCCAAGCGCTTGATACCCCCGACGACATCATCTTTGATTGGCTGCAAGAAGTCGCATACCCCGATCAGGCGATCGGTCGCACCATCCTTGGCCCGGAAGAGCGAGTCGAAAAGTTCACCCGAGACGACCTGACCGGCTTTGTCGGCACCCACTATGGTCCGAACCAGATGATTCTGGCCGCTGCTGGTGCCGTGGACCACGACGCGCTGGTCGCTCAGGCTGAAAAGCTGTTCGGCCATCTGCCCTCCCGTGCGCGTGCTGGTCTGATCCAGCCTGCGAAATTCGTCGGCGGCGAGCGGCGCGAGAATAAAAAGCTGGAGCAGGTCCACTTTGCGCTGGCGTTCGAAGGGCCGGATTACCACGACCCCGCGATTTATACCGCGCAGATCTATGCCAGCGCGATGGGCGGCGGCATGTCGTCCCGGCTGTTTCAGGAAATCCGCGAAAAGCGGGGGCTGTGCTATACGATCTTTGCGCAGGCTGGAGCATACGAGGACACGGGCCTGACCACGATCTATGCTGGCACCAGCGCCGAAGAGATCGCAGAGCTGGCAAATATCACGATGGATGAGATGAAGCGTGCCGCCGACGACATGAGCGCAGCAGAGGTCGCCCGGTCCCGCGCCCAAATGAAGGCCGGGCTTTTGATGGGGCTGGAAAGCCCGTCGAACCGTGCGGAACGTCTGGCGCGTCTGCTAGCCATCTGGGACCGTATTCCGAGCGTCGCTGAAACTGTTGAAAGCATCGACGCGGTCACGACCAGCGATGTACGCGACTTTGCCGCCCGTACGGCGGAGGCGGGTGCGGCGCTTACACTTTACGGCCCGTCCGACGCGGCCCCCTCGCTCGAGGCGCTGCGCGCGCGACTGGTCGCCTGATGCTGGGGCGGGCGCGCAAGGTCCGGTTAGAAACCGAACGCCTGATTCTGCGCCCGCCGATGCATGCCGATTTCCGACCCTGGTGCGCTCTGCGCGAAGACAGCCACGATTTCCTGCAACCGTGGGAGCCGACCTGGGCCGCTGATCATTTCAGCCGCAAGTCCTTTACTAACCGGGTTTATTGGTCGCAGCGGTCGATCCAGCAGGGCAGTGCCGTGCCACTGTTCCTGATCTGCCAGAACGACAACCAGTTCATCGGAGCCATCACGCTTGACAATATTCGCCGCGGCCCCGCGCAGGCAGGCACGACAGGCTATTGGATCGGGCAGTCCTTTGCCCGCCAAGGCTACATGCGCGAGGCGATCAAAGCGCTGGTGCATTATGCCTTCACTGCTCTTGATTTGAGCCGGATCGAGGCGGGTTGCCTGCCGGAAAACGCCCCCTCGCGCCGGTTGCTGGAAAACTGCGGATATAAATACGAGGGCGTTGCGCAAAGCTATCTGCAGATTGACGGGCGTTGGCGCAATCACGTCCTTTATGCAAACCTGCGCCACGACAGGCGCGGACGCACGGACGTCGGTTAGGCGCTGCGCCACCGATGCGGTGCAGGGCGTCTTGACGCCGGCCTGCAATCACTCAATGCATGGGTTCATGCGCTGGATTTTTATTTTGTTAATGTGTGCAGGGTGTAGCCCGGCCTTGCTGCGGACCATCGGGACGCAGGACCCTTTTATCTATGATGCAGCGGCGGTCGCTAGGGCGGACAAAGTCGCCGTTTTCATCCCCGGTGCCTTGTCGTCCATCGAAGTCTTTGGCCCCTCGCGGAACTGGGAGGCCGCAGGCTTTGCCCGCGCCTTTTACCGCTATCCCGGCCTTGACGGTTTGGCCACCGACCACCGGCTTGACCCGTCGACCGCTGCTGCGGACGTGGCGCGATTTGCTAATGGGTTGCAGCCGGGTGCGCAGGTCGTCCTGGTCGGCTATTCCACCGGCGCACTGATCGCGCTAGAGGCCGCCCCTCTGATCGCCCCCGGTCACAAGGTCCGCGTCGCCGCGATGTCACCCGCAGTCGAACATGCAGGCGGGCTGCGCACGATCGCGTCGGGTGCAGGCGATGTTGTGCGTGCGGTGCAGTTCACCGGATCGCTGTCGAAGGAAAAAGTCTGGCCCCGGTTCTGGGCCGGTCTGTTGTTCGGCAGAGAGGCATTGGCCGCCCCGATGCCATCTCGCGCGCTGCGCGAGGCCGTCGCGGAAGGGGCGATGATCCAGACTAAACTTGATACGCAGATTGCGCTGGCACATACGCTGGCGCTGCCAGGCTGGCGGTTGCCTAATAATCTGGACCTGACCGGCATCCCCGTGGCGTTTTTTATCGGGCTGAGCGATCCTGTATTTTCGACGCGCCAAACAACTGATTTTTCAAGAAAAATCGGAGGGGTCCCCATCCTTGGTTATCCGGGGCAGGGGCATCTGCTGTTCTTTACCCGGCCCGATGTCTTTGGCGACATGCTCGACTTTGCCGAAGGCCGCCCGCCGCGTTTGCGTTGATACGGGAGCGTCTCTGATTTTTCGACGAGAGATCGGCTGGTCTTTGCGCTGGACACCGCCTCGCGCGCCCTTACCTTTACCCCGAAAAGAAGGAGCTGCCATGCTGACCCCGGCCACGATAGAAAACCTTGCCGGTCTG
>CAWUXN010000231.1:0-3036 GCA_963926415.1 uncultured Loktanella sp. | reverse complement strand
AAAAACCACTGAAAGCGGTGGTATTAGGGGCTATGATGCGGGCAAACGGATCAAGGGCCGCAAGCGCCACATCGTAACCGACACGGTTGGATTACTGATAGGCTTGGTGGTCCACAGCGCTGGAATTCAGGATCGCGATGGCGCACCCGATGTGCTGAAAGCGATCGCCTCGCGCTATCCATCATTGCGACATGTATTTGCGGATGGCGGGTATGCAGGGCCCAAACTGCGGGACGCGCTTCAGGCCCTCGGCCGATGGACCGTCCAGATCGTCAAACGCTCTGACACCGCGCCGGGCTTTGAGGTGCTGCCGCGACGGTGGGTCGTCGAGCGCACCTTCGCTTGGCTGAACCGATGTCGCCGCCTATCGAAAGATTGGGAAAAGTCCATCGCAAGCGCAGAGGCTTGGATCCTCACCGCACACATCAGACGCGTGGCGCGGCATCTCGCAAGGAATTGAGAAGGTTCAGTTAGTTTTGAATCAGACTCTAAGGCCCGTTGCTGCGCAATCCCTTGGCGAGCATCTGGGCTGACATGAGCTTTGACAACGTGTGCAGCACGAAGGGGCCGCAGTTGTTCGTCGGGGCCGCGAATGTGCGCACCGGACGCATCCGAGTTTTTTCCGTGACAGAGATTAGCGACGAGGCGTTGATGGCCTCTTCCTGCTTACCCACACTATTTCAGGCGGTGGAAATCCACTATCCATTATCCACTATCCGCTGACCGGAGAGTTAGAGGCATTCTGGGACGGCGGTTATACTGGCAACCCGGAGCTGTTTCCCTTGTATGACAAGGACTTGCTAGACGATGTCGTCATCGTTGGCATCAATCCTATCATACGCCACACTTTGCCGCGCAGCCCCGAAGCGATCAGCAACTGGATCAACGAAATCGGCTTTAACGCGTCGCTGCTGGCTGAATTGCGGTCCATCGCCTTTGTGCGCGATCTGCTGGACACTGGTGTCATGCAGCCTGGCACGATGTAGCGGGTCTTGCTGCACATTATTGAAGACGACGCGCTGATGAATAATCTGAACGTCGCGACCAAGACGATCCCGGTGCCGGTGATCCTCAAACAGCTGAAATCCGCGGGCCGCGCCGCGATGGACAGCTTTTTGTGCGACCACAAGGGCGACCCTGGCAAGAAAGAGACGTTGGACCTGAACGCGTTGTTCAGATGATCAGCTTGATCGCCAGCGCCCACATGACCAGCCCAATGCCGGTATCCAGCCCGCGCCATGCGTGGGCCGATTGCATGATCGGCCCCAGCAGCCGCGCACCGTAGCCGAGCGAGAAGAAGAAGACAAAAGACGCCGCCACCGCGCCGGTGCCAAAGGCCCATTTTAACGTGGCCCCGTGAAAATCGGTGGACACCGCGCCAACCAGTCCCAGTGTGTCCAAATAAACATGCGGGTTCAGCCATGTGAACGCCGCTGCTCTAGCAAGAGTAGTCCGTAACTCTTTTGTTTTACACGTTAATTGCAGATCGTAGTCTCCTTGCCATGCGGCGATCAGGCGTTGCAACCCATAGGCTGCGAGAAAAGCCGCGCCGGTATAGGCCATTATCTTCGGCAGCGACGGGAACAGGGCAACCATCGCGCCCAAGCCCAACACGCCAGCGGCAATCAGCGCTGCGTCGGATGCGGCGCAGAACAGGCAAAGCCAGAAGACATGCGCCCGTGCCAAGCCTTGGCGCAGGACAAATGCATTTTGCGCACCAATCGCCAGGATTAGGGAGAACCCTGTGACAAAGCCCGTCAGGGCGGCTGTGCCGATCACACGGTCACGGGGGGCAATTGAGGATCTTTCGGGTTCGGATAGACAAGCCCCGCCGAGATGACGAGCTTGGCTGCGTCCTCGACGCTCATGTCCAGAATGATGACCTCTGACCGGGGCAGGAACAGCAGGAAGCCCGATGTCGGGTTAGGTGTGGTCGGCAGAAAGACCGTCGCGATCTCGCCTTCTCCGGGCAGTTTAATGGCGATTTCGCCCTTCGCTGCGGTCGAGATGAAGGCGATTGCCCAGATCCCCTTGCGCGGGTATTCCACAAGGCAGGCATGATCGAAGGACGTGTCGCGCTGGCTAAAGACGGTCTCGGCGATCTGTTTGACGCCGCTATAGATGCTACGCACAACCGGGGTGCGGTCAACCAGCCGTTCGCCAAATCGGATCACGGCCCGCCCTATGAAGCCCTTGCCCAGCCAACCGACGACTACGGTAAAGACCAAAAACACAACGACGCCGATGCCGCGCACATTCACCGCGATGGGGCTTGTGCCGTCGGTGCCGAACCAGTGGTTGATCAGCATGTCTGGGTGCCAGCGGCTCGGCACAAAGGGCCAGACCCAACCATCAATCCAGCCTACGACCGTATAAATCAGCCAGAATGTCAGCCCGATTGGGGCGACGATGATCAGCCCCGCCAGAAAATTGCCGCGCAACCGGCTGATCATGCCGGGGCGGTGCGGGCGCTTGCCGTCGTCTGGGTGGTGATCCGGGCTCATGCTTTAATCCGTCAATTCTTCAACCACAGATAGGCAGGGCCGCCGCGCACGGCAAGCGGGCAGGGCGGCCTGCTGTATCATGCTGCGGCGCTGCCCATTTCGCGGGCGATAGCTGCAGCCAGACGCGCATTGTTACGCACCAAGGCGATGTTCGACGTCAGGGACCGCCCCTCGGTCAGTGTAAATATCCGGTCCAGCAGGAAGGGCGTGACTGCCTTGGCGCTGATCCCTTGGGCTGCGGCGTCGGCGAGTGCCTGATCGATGATCGGAGCGAGGTCTTCAGCGAGGATTTCATCCGCCGCCGGGATCGGGTTGCATACCAGCTGGCCGCCGGGCAGGCCCATGATGTTGCGCACGATCTGCGCCGTGGCGATATCGCGGGCGGTGTCCATGCGCAGCGGTGCGTTCATGTGGGATGTGCGCGACCAGAACGCGGGCAGGGTATCTTGACCATAAGCGATGACGGGAACGCCAAGAGTTTCAAGGACTTCGTAGGTCTTGTTCAGGTCAAGGATCGCCTTTGCGCCCGCCG
>CAWUXN010000230.1:0-6294 GCA_963926415.1 uncultured Loktanella sp. | reverse complement strand
AGCAGCAACCTTTAGCATCGCCGCGCGTGCGTCTTCGTCAGACACATCGCCGGCGACAGTTGTCACCTTGACGCCCCAGCGGTTGCGGATCTCTTCGGCGGTCTGTTCCAGTGCCTCTGCGCCCCGGGCGTTCAACACCAGATCGACACCGGCTTCGGCCAGCGCCTCGGCGCACCCGCGCCCGAGGCCGCGCGAAGATGCGCAAACCAGCGCTGTTTTCCCCTTGATGTTCAGGTCCATTCTGTCACTCCCTTTTCCAGCACAAAGCCGTTTTATTAACGTTACCGAGCGCAACATACAGAAATCTCCGGGCAATCATAGATTGACTACCTCGACATTGCCCCCGTGCAGACTGGTTAACCTGCATCAAAGTTAAAGAGTATTTTTGACAGATAATGCGGCTCAGGTACAAAGCGTTCAAGTGCCCTCGGCCGCGTCTTTCTGCGAAACCGACAGTGTCGCTTTTGGCGAGCCTTTGACCTTTGCGAACGAGATGGTGCTGGACTATATCTATGAGATGTCGCACGTGGCGCGTGCGCTCGTCCTGTCGCTAAGTTCAATGTAAACAGGCGGCCAGTTAAAGATCGCGCCGGGCGGGCAGACCGGCATAACGGGCAGCAATGTCTTTCTGGATTGCTGCATCACACTGATGGCTATCGACGGAAAGACCTAGGAAGCGCTGGTTCTGGTAGAGGTCGTCAGCGGCGGCGTGGAGGCGGTCTATATGCTTCCTCTTGCCAATTTGCTTCCTAACCATCCCTACCAGCTGGTCGGCGATCTCGGCAGATCGCGACAATGCGCTTTGCCGAGATCGCCAGAGTGTCCTTTACGCGCGGCACCCGCATCACCATGTCTTCCAGCGTGCAGGTCCCAATCGAGGATATTCGCGTTGGCGACAACGTTCTAACGCGCGACTACAGCCCGCAATCTGTCCGCTGGATCGGAGAGACGACCTTGCGCGCCGTGGGTGAATTCGCGCCCGTGGTCATTCGCAATGGTGCTTTGCATAATGCGAACAATCTGATCCTAAGCCCCGATCACGGCTGTCCGTCTATCAGCGGCAGGACCGACTGGGTGACGGGCACCATGAGGTGCTGGTCAAGGTCCGCCACCTGATCAACGTGGAAACCGTTTTTCAGCAAGCCGGCGGCTTTGTAGATTACTTCCAGCTGCTGTTTGATCAACACCAGATCACCTATGCTGAAGGGATCGCCGCGGAATCGCTGCTGATCGACCCTCGCACCCGCGCCGCCCTGCCTTATCATCTAAATGAGAACGTACGCCGGGGCCACGAGCACCGACATCATCAAGACTACAAGGTACACGAATCGCTGCTGTCATCAACGGACGCGGTATTGCTGCTGCGCAGCACGTAGCGCCACTGACCTAATCGGGGCGGCGAGTGGCGGCAACGGTGCCGTCAAAGATGTCCTGTCGCGCCGGACCCGTGATGTCGCCGAACACCAGACCGCGCACGTCCGTCTGGTTTCAAGTCAGAAACTCGCCTTCGATGGATGCGTCGATGACATAGGTGGCGGTGCCGTTCGACAGGGTGCCGTCCACGTCAGCGTCAAAGGTATAGGCCGGGTTGCTATTGGTGCCGCAAAAAACGCTGCCGTTGGTGATCGCCACCCCGCTGGCCAGAGGGACGGCATCCCGCGCCTCGAACCCGTTGGCCTGACCACGAATTTGGTCGAAGCCAGCACCAAAGTTCACCAACAGCGTCAAATCGGCAAGGTATTCGCCCCGCGCGCGGTCGATACCTGTTGGCAGGGCGGCCCGCATATCGCCGCCACATTCGGCGCGGCTTTTTGTGGACAGTAGTGCGGGATTGCTGATGCTTTGCCCGTTCATCTGGCTGTCAATTTGCCCCGGTGACGCACTATCAGCGCCGCCGCCAACGCCGCATCCGGCAAGGCCCACCAGCATCACCGCACCGTACAGCCACCGCGTCATCATCGGTTCAGCCCCTGTTCATCTCGCGCGATCAGGGTGGCACCTTGCGGTTAGTTTCGGGCCAGAATACCGGTCAGGGCGAAGGTGCCTGCCTCTGACGTGGTACCGTTGTTCACTATAATATTGCCCTGCATCGGCGCGCCGATGAACTGCCCGTTGGACCCTTTGAAGCCGCCGTTCGTCATCGAGCCGTCAACGCGAACTGTCTCTTCAGCGCCAGTGCGCAACGTGCCATCCACATCGGACAGGATCGTTACGTAACTGGTGTTCAGGTTGCGGTCTAACCGGCCACGGGAAAGAGTCAGGACGCCATCAATCGGCGCACCGGCAGAGGTGACAAAGTTACCGACTGTCCCGCCGACGAGGTTTGCACCAAAATCGACGCCCATCTCCATCAAGCCGGACACATCCGTGCGGCGGCCCGGCACGGCCAT
The DNA here is from genome assembly GCA_963926415.1 of uncultured Loktanella sp. Taxonomy (GTDB): domain Bacteria; phylum Pseudomonadota; class Alphaproteobacteria; order Rhodobacterales; family Rhodobacteraceae; genus Loktanella. Next base: position 3,904 of record CAWUXN010000230.1, on the reverse strand, counting down.
GTCGCCCTGCACATAGCCCAGATAGGACGCGCCGCCGGTGACGGGCACCTGCTGCTTGGGGGTTTCGGACACACTGCTATAAACAGGCCCGATAACGTCGGCGATATCCTTGATCTCGGCCAAGCTCAGGCGGCTATTGCTCGGGACCTGCGGCAGGGGCGACGTCGTAACGGGCACGCCAGTGCCGCCGCAGGCTGTCATCAGGGCAAGGGCGGTCAGGCTGAGAGCAGTGCGAAGGGGAAAGACAGTCATGGCAGTGATCCTGTTGCAAACGAAAAGGGACAAGACCCTGCGATAAGCGCGGCCTTGTCCCAATCTGTTCACCAGACCCGGCCCGTCATGCGATGACGGCCGGCTTGTTATGCGATAACGCGCCTAGTTTTCGCCTATAATCGCCAGCCCAGTCGCGGCAGAATAACCGTTGATCGTGCTGGTGATCGTGGACCGGCCAAACAGCGTGGAAGTATCCGAACCAGGAGATCCGGCAATCGCTTGGATCGCCTTGGTGCGGATCGGGCCGTTCGTCCGGTTGCCACTGAATGCACCAATCACTGCGGCATTGACGCCGATCTTATCGGAGCCGCAAACAGCGTCCCGTTGACGTTGAACGTAAACATATTCTCTTCGGAAGCGATACTAATTTGCCCGCCGCTATAGTTCAGTTGCCCCCCGCATTGAAAAGATGCCCATTGGAATTGAAGCTGCGGAAGTTGTCAGCTTTGCCCGACACCCGCTCTGTTTAGAAATTCACCGTCAGGCTGGAATCGACAATCAGGTTGATCTCTTGCGCGCCGCGTTCTGCGAACATGACAGCCCCGCCTTTAAAGGTGGACGAGTCCGCCGGGGGCATGTTGGCAACCGAGGTTATCGTTTGGTTCGCAATCCGGCTCTGAACGGCCTGCAACGTGGTGATCTGGTTTTCCAGCTGTCCGATCGTCGGGCCGCTGGGGGTCGTATCCAAATTGCTACCACCGTAAGCAGCAAGACCCGCCAGGGTCGCTGCACAAATTGCGAACTTCATTATAGAATCCTTCTGGATCACACAAATGCTTAATCAAAAGTTAATCACAATGTGATCGGGCAAGAATATGGCAAAACGCTCATTTTGGGTTGATTTGGCGAAGGTTTCGCGCAGGTAAGGCGCTTGCAGCGGATGATGAAGGCCGCATTGCCCTTGGTCACGGGCCGGGTTACAGGACGCAGCATGACAAATCGCCCTGCCCTTCCGCCTGAGATTGCCCGCCGCCGGACGTTTGCGATCATCTCGCACCCGGACGCCGGCAAGACGACGCTGACCGAAAAATTCCTGCTGTATGGTGGTGCCATTCAGATGGCCGGACAGGTGCGCGCCAAGGGCGAAGCGCGGCGCACGCGCTCTGACTTCATGCAGATGGAAAAGGACCGGGGCATCTCTGTATCGGCCTCTGCCATGTCGTTCGATTTCGACGGCTACCGCTTCAATCTGGTGGACACGCCCGGCCACTCTGACTTCTCGGAAGACACCTACCGCACGCTGACCGCCGTGGACGCCGCCGTCATGGTGATTGACGGGGCCAAGGGCGTGGAAAGCCTGACGCAAAAGCTGTTCGAGGTCTGCCGCATGCGCGACCTACCGATCCTGACGTTCTGTAACAAGATGGACCGCGAAAGCCGTGATACCTTTGAAATCATTGATGAGATTCAGGAAAATCTAGCGATCGATGTGACGCCGGCCAGCTGGCCCATCGGCAAGGGCCGTGAATTCATCGGCACGTATGACATCCTGAACGACCGGCTGGACCTGATGGACCGCGCCGACCGGAACAAGGTCGGTCAATCCGTGCGGATCAGCGGATTGACCGATCCCAAGCTCAAGGACCTAATCCCCGCCGACCTGCTGGGTACTTTCTTGGAAGAGATCGAGATGGCCCGCGAGCTGATGCCAAAGCTGGATCACGAAGCGATGCTGGCCGGTACCATGACGCCGATCTGGTTCGGCTCTGCCATCAACTCTTTCGGCGTCAAGGAACTGATGGACGGAATCGCGACCTACGGGCCTGAACCGCAAACCCAGCGCGCCGAACCCCGCATGATCGCACCAGAGGAAACGCCCGTCACCGGTTTCGTCTTCAAGGTGCAAGCCAACATGGACCCCAAGCACCGCGACCGCGTGGCCTTTGTCCGCATGTCGTCGGGCCACTTTGTACGCGGCATGAAGCTGACCCATGTGCGCACGAAAAAGCAGATGGCGATTACCAACCCGGTCATGTTCCTGGCCGCAGACCGAGAGCTGGCGGAAGAGGCTTGGGCCGGCGACATCATCGGCATCCCGAACCACGGCCAGTTGCGCATCGGCGACACCCTGACCGAGGGCGAGGCGCTGAAAGTCACCGGCATCCCGTCCTTCGCGCCGGAACTGCTGCAGACCGCCCGCGCGGGTGACCCGATGAAGGCCAAGCACCTTGAAAAGGCGCTGATGCAATTCGCCGAAGAAGGCGCGGCAAAGGTCTTCAAACCGACCTTCGGCAGTGGCTTTATCGTCGGCGTCGTCGGCGCGTTGCAGTTCGAAGTTCTGGCGAGCCGGATCGAGATTGAATACGGCCTGCCCGTCCGCTTTGAAGGCTCGCAGTTCACATCCGCCCGCTGGGTCCACGGAACGCGCGAGGCGGTGGAAAAATTCTCCGCCGCCAACAAGCAGCACATCGCGCTGGATAACGACGGCGACACCGTATTCCTGACCCGCCTGCAGTGGGACATCGACCGCGTGGGCCGAGATTACCCGGATATCACCCTGTCAGCAACCAAGGAAATGATGGTCTGACGACCAGACATAGGGCGGGTTTTGGCTTGTGAAAAACCAGCCCTGTTCATATTCTGTTCGAAGCTGAAAGGACAGAAATGACCCCACCGACACCCAAATACGCGGAGTTTTTCGCGGGTGCGGGCATGGTCAGGGCAGCCCTGTCGGACAGCTGGGATCTGGCATTTGCCAACGATATCGACGCGGGAAAATGCGCGGCCTATGCCGACAACTGGGGCGCAGGCGGGCTGATTTGCGGCGACATCGCGGCGCTTGATCCGGCCCTCGTGCAGCAACCGATTGACCTTTATTGGGCCAGCAGCCCGTGTCAGGACCTTAGCCTTGCAGGCCATCGCTCAGGCCTAGCTGGCGCGCGATCGTCGACGTTTTTCGCTTGGATTGACCATGTGCGCGCCGCCCGCGCAGCTGGGTTTGCGCCGGGCATCCTCGCATTCGAAAACGTAACAGGCTTGCTGTCCAGCCATGGCGGGCGCGACTTTCAGGCTGTTGTCGCGGCCTTTGCTGATTGCGGTTATCGCTGCGGCGCGATGGAAATAGACGCGCGTCATTTCCTGCCGCAAAGCCGTCCGCGTGTGTTCGTCATTGCGGTGCGCCAAGACGTGGACCTGCCTGCCGACCTGACGCAGGACCAGCCCGGCGGCACATTCCACACCGACCGCATCCGTGCCGCCAACGCCGCCCTGCCGCGCAAGCTGGCACAGGGCTGGATCTGGTGGTCGCTGCCCGACCCTGCCTCCCCCAATGCCGCACTAGCCGATTTGATCGACACCCATGCGCCTGACGTGATGACACCCGCCAGTCTGGACCGTCTGCTGAGCCTGATGACCGCCTCCCACCGCGCCCGCGTCATAGACGCCGCTGACGCGGGCGGGCTGCACGTCGGCACTGTCTATAAACGCGGCCGCCCCGACGGGCTGGGTCAGACCGTCCAGCGGGCAGAGGTCCGCTTTGACGGCATCGCAGGCTGCCTGCGCACGCCGGGTGGCGGATCATCCCGGCAGACTGTCCTGATCGTGCGCGACGGCACTGTCACCGCCCGCCTGCTCTCAACACGCGAGGCCGCGCGCCTGATGGGCCTGCCCGACAGCTACCGCCTGCCGCCGC
>CAWUXN010000229.1:0-6667 GCA_963926415.1 uncultured Loktanella sp. | reverse complement strand
TCGACATGTTCTGCGGTTTGAAGGGGGCGACGCGCAGGCCCGCCCGCGTGGCAGCGCGGGCAATCCCGGCGACCAGCATCGATTTGCCGACGTTCGATCCGGCCCCTTGAATCATGATCGCCTTGGTCACGCGCGTTCCTTTACTGTTGGTCTAAGATATTTGGCACGGCGCACAAAAAAACGCGACCCCAAGGGGCCGCGTTCAGATGCCGGATCAGTGGCAAGATTAGGCGGCGCGTGCGTCCTGTTCGGCAGCATTGCGGCGCTCGCTTTCTTCGCGGGACAGCGCAACAGAGGTGCGCACACCCTTGCCGACAAATTCCATCAGGCCAGTCACAACCCGCTCGTTCGGGTCAATGCCGGCGCAGGACAGTACTTCACGGCCATCACGCGAGCGCGCCCAACGGGCGATCTGCTCTGGGCCGTTGCCATATTTCTTGTCATCCGCGATGGCATCATCCAGCGCTGCGAGGACGACCGCCGCAAAAAGCTTGCGGGCACGGTTACCCTGTTCGTTGTTGAAAGCTGTGCCGTCGACGAAATCTCTCATCATTGGTCCTTCTCGATTTTTTGGCTCTTGTGGTTCCGGCGTGAAGGCCCTTATGCACCATCGCAGGTGATTCGGGGACCCTCTTTTGGAATGGCTGCCATGCACCTGACGCATGGCTCACCGTATTGTCACCGCTTATATAGTTGCCTTGCAAGCGTGCCACACACAAGATATGGACTGCCCAACATCAGCTTCAACCTTTCGCCATAACTTTGACACGAAGTGAATCATGCCCAAAATCCACGGTAACGAAATCCGCCCCGGTAACACTCTGGAACACGACGGTGGCCTTTGGGTTGCAGTCAAGGTCGATCATGTGAAGCCCGGCAAGGGTGGTGCCTTTGCTCAGGTTGAAATGAAAAACCTGCGCGATGGCCGCAAGCTGAACGAACGCTTCCGGTCCGCCGACAAAGTCGAAAAAGTTCAGCTGGAACAAAAAGACCAGCAGTTCCTGTTCGAGTCTGATGACATGCTGACATTTATGGACAGCCAGACCTATGAACAAATTGCACTGCCCGCAGACATTCTGGGCGATCGCCGCCCGTTTCTACAGGACGGTATGGTAGTTCACATTGAATATTACGGCGACGAAGCGTTGAATGTGACGCTGCCCCTGCGCGTAACCTGTAAGATCGTCGAGACCGAGCCGGTGGTCAAAGGTCAGACCGCGGCCAACAGCTTTAAGCCTGCGATCTTGGACAATGGCGTGCGAGTAATGATCCCGCCCTTCGTCGGCACGGATGAAAACATCGTCGTGAATACCGAACTGTTCGAATACGTCGAACGCGCCTGATGATTAGCCCAGCCTGCTGTTGTGGCAGGCCGGGATTTGAGTGGTGACATGCGATCTTCCCGGCTGATTTGGCGGGATGATCACTGCGAAACCCTCAGAAACTATTGCATATCTTCGGGGATATCGCCGGGATGCGGCGTTAGTCGTGCGCCGGTCGTACGCATATCATTTGTCCGGTCGAACCGCAGATAGGCAATCGCCTGATCGCCAGCCACCGTATGTACGGTGCCGGTCACCCGGTCCCCTGACAGGATTTCATCGCCCGGCTGCGCGGCACCGTCCACCGTGACCCGTACCAGACCTTTTCGCAGGGTCGCCTTGTGCTTCATCCGGGCGACGATTTCCTGACCGACAAAGCAGCCTTTGCGAAAATCCACACCGTGCAGCCGTTCGAACCCGGCCTCTAGAATATAGGCCTCTGGATGAAGCTCTAAGCCGGTCTGGGGCACCAGATAGGTGACGTGCAGGGCGTCCCAGTCGGTCTGGTCAGAGACATCCTTGTCCCCATAAAACCGCCAGCCCAGCGCCGCGTTGCGGGGGTCGGCAATCGCCCCTTTGGGGGCTGGCCCAGTGCCGCGGGACACGGTGATATCGGTCTGTGTTATCTGCACATCGGCGCGCAGGCGGTACATTGTCAGCCGTTGCAGCAACCCCGCCGCGTGGCTGGCGGCGACATCGATCAGGATGCGATCGGGCTGGTTCAGGATAAAGAAGTCGGCCAGATACTTACCCTGCGGGGTCAGTAATGCCGCATAGACAAGGCTGCCATCTGCTCCTGCGACGTTATTCGTCACGAGGCCTTGCAAGAAATCGACCCGATCGGCGCCGGTCAGGGCCAGAACAACGCGGTCAGTCATGGTCTTCACCTTCTTTGGATTTGAACTGCATTGCATATAGATCGGCATAGATGCCGCCGCGTTCAAGCAGGGCCTCGTGGGTGCCTTGATCGACGACGCGGCCATGGTCCATCACGACGATGCTATCCGCGTTGCGCACGGTGGACAGGCGGTGGGCGATCACGAGGGTCGTGCGGCCTACCGATAGCTTTTCCAGCGCGCCTTGCACGAGCGATTCAGACTTGGTGTCCAGCGCGCTTGTCGCCTCGTCCAGCAGCAGGATCGGGGTGTCGCGCAGCAGGGCGCGTGCGATGGCAACGCGTTGGCGCTGCCCGCCCGACAGGTTAGAGCCCCGCGGGCCGGCGGAGCTATCGAGGCCTTGGGGCAACTGCGGCAGGAAGTCGGTCACATGGGCGGCGTCCAGCACGGCAGTAAGGCGGTCATCGGGAATGTCGGTCTGCCCCAACAGGATGTTGTCGCGCAACGTTTCATCGAACAGCGCTGCATCTTGCGTGACGACAGAAAAGAGACCCCGCAGCGCCGCCAGATCCATCTGGTCCACCGGCACATCGTCGATCATCACACGGCCACCTGCAGTATCGACCAACCGGGTCAGTGCGTTGAAGATGGTGCTTTTGCCCGCGCCAGAGGCACCCACAAGGGCGGTCGTGCGCCCGGCGGCGGCGGTAAAACTTGCCCCCCGTAGGATAGGCAGATCGCCGTAATTCAGCGACACATTCTGCAGCGTGATCTGGGGTGCCTGAACCGGGGCAGGGGCACCGTTGGGTGGCGACAGCAAGGTCGGGCGTTCGTTCAGCACGCTGCGCAACCGGTCGATGCTGGCGGTGGCAACCTGCCACTGGCCGCTGGTCTGGCCCAGCCGCCGCAGCGGGTCAAAGACCAGCGCCATGGCGGTGAAAAAGGACATGAACTCGCCCACGGTCTTGTTGCCAGCGATGATCTCTCCGCCACCAAAAATCATGACGGCCAGAAAGCCAACGCCAGTCATCACGTCAATCATTGCCGGCACGGCGGCCTGGCCTGCGACGGCCTTGACCTCTGCCCCGACGCGGGCACCGGCCAGAGTGTCGTAGCGGTCGGACTGATAGCGTTCCAGCGCGTTCAGCTTGATCGGGTTGATGCCGTGAAACACCTCGTCCAGGCGCGTTGCCATGCGGCCAGCCAGATCGCGGGCGGTGACGGACCGGCGGCGCACATAGTCCTGCGCCAGCAAGGCGGGCAGGATCAGGAACGGCGTTCCGACCAGCGCGATCAGGGTCCAGCGCCAGTCGACGGACAGGGCCACGCTGAACAGCACCAGAACCGTGACAGCGTCACGGCCAAGGCCAACGAGGATCGCGGCCCAGCTTTGGTTCACTACAGTCACATCGCCCTGCAACCATTCAATCAGCTGGCCGGGTGGGTTAACTTGGTGAAATGCGCTGTCCAGCCGCATCAAATGCGACAGCAGATTGCTGCGCATCGACGCGGCGGCATGTTGGCTGGCGCTTTGCAGCAAAATACGCTGTCCCGCCGATGTGACGGCGCGGGTCAAAAAGATGCCCATGATCACAAGGCCGACTACCCACAGCGCATCGTTGTCGCCGCCAATAAAGACCCGGTCGAACATCGGCTTGATCAGATAGGACAGCAGGCCCAGCATCCCGCCCTCGATCGCCATCATCACAACGGCCAGCGCGATGATCCAACGGTGTGGATGCAGATAGGTCCGCCACAGCCAGCGGAACGCCTCTGTACTTGTGCCCTTGCTCATACTGACAACGTGCGGCGGCTGGAGAAGAGGGTGCGAACCGCCTCCGGATCGTATTCATCACGCACCCAGTCTCGGATCGAGATCGAGCCCTGTTCCAACCGCGCGGCATAGACGTCCAGAAAGGCGTCCTGAATGCCCGTCTTGGTCCATTTCAGGTGCAGGTATTTCATCGACAGATGCTTGCGTGTTTCGGCCAAGGGCGTGCCTTGGTCCAGCAGATACAGCACCGACACCAGCCCGGCGCGATCAGCTCCTGATTTGCAGTGCATCAGGAACGGCCGCTTGATCGTGTCGAAGGCGTCAAACAGTTCCAGCAGCTTGTCCCGGTTCGGCGCTCCTCGGGCGGCGAATTTCACGCTGATCAGATCAAGGCCAAGTTCGGCGCAGGCTTCACGTTCCATCAGATACGCTGGCGTATCGTTTTCACCGCGCAGGTTGAGTACGGCCTTTACCCCTTGATCACGATAGGCGCGCAGACGGCTTTCATGTGGGTGATTGGACCGGAAGACGCCCGGCGCGACTTGATCAAAGTTGGTCCAGCGGTAACGCAGAAAGCCGTGATCGACCATCTGGTAATGCCACCACGCACGCCGGCGGCTGGCGGCCCCGTTCAGTGCATGGGCGCGGCCCGGCCCCGTAAACGTCGTAAGGATCTTGCGCAGCATGCGGGGGCCTTTGCAGTCAGGGCGGCGGTGCATGTAACATCTAACCCTTTGGACGCGGCGGGGCAAGCAAGCGACCGGTGTTGACGCCGCCCCGTCCGCAGCTAATGTCGCGGCGAAACCTTAAATGAAAGCCTGTTGATGTCCCTTTTTCAAGGCCGTGCCTATCTTGCCATCCCCGGCCCGTCAGTCATGCCCGATGCCGTATTGCGGGCGATGCACCGCGCGTCACCCAACATCTACGAGGGCGAGCTGCACGAGCTGACCGCAAGCCTGTTGCCCGATCTGAAGGCCGTGGCGCGGACCAACGGCGATGTGGCGATTTATATCGGTAACGGTCACGCCGCGTGGGAGGCGTCGCTGGCGAACGTCTGCGCGCCCGGCGACAAGGTGCTGGTACTGGCGACGGGACGGTTCGGCCATGGCTGGGGCGAAATGGCGCGGGGCCTTGGGCTGACCGTCGACGTGTTGGATTTCGGCGAACAGGATGCCGTCGACATGGACCGCGTGACGGCCGCGCTGAAGTCGGACGCAGGCGGGCGAATCAAGGCCGTACTGGTGTGCCAGGTCGATACCTCGACCGGGATTAGGAACGACGTGGCCGGCGTGCGGGCCGCGATGGATGCCGCAAAGCACGATGCGCTGCTTATGGCTGACTGCATGGCGTCGCTGGGCTGCGACACCTTTGCGATGGACGATTGGGGCGTCGATATCATGGTCGCCGGTTGCCAGAAGGGGCTGATGACGCCCGCCGGGCTTGCGTTTGTCTTTTTCAACGCGCGGGCGGCGAGACGGCAGACGGATCGCGTCTCGGCTTGGTGGAATTGGAAGCCGCGGGCCCACCCCGAGGTGTTTTATCAGTATTTCAACGGCACGGCACCGACGCATCACCTGTACGGCCTGCGCGCCGCGCTGGATCTGATCAACGACGAAGGGTTGGATCATGTGTTGGCGCGGCACGCTACGTTGTCCCGCGCGATCTGGGCGGCCTGCGATGTCTGGGGGCAGGACGGCCCACTGCGGCTGAATGTCAAGGATCCGGCCAAGCGGTCGCATTCGGTCACATCCATCGGGATGGAGCCGGGGCAGGGCGACAAGCTGCGTCATTGGTGCGAACATCAGGCGGGCCTGACTCTGGGCATCGGGCTGGGGCGAGAGCCAGCAGATGCCTGGTTCCGTATCGGCCACATGGGCCACGTGAACGCGCAGATGATCCTAGGCTGCCTTGCCACGATCGAAGCGGGCTTGATAGCCTGCCACATCCCCCATGAGGCTGGCGGCATCAGGGCGGCGGCGCAAGTGATCGCCGCCGCATAAGGCTTATTGCGGGTTGGCCGCCAGCCAGTCGTTCATCTGCTTAATCTCTGCGGCTTGGGCAGCAAGGATGTTTTCGGCCAGCGTTTTGATCTGCGGATCGCTGGTCGTTTGCAGCACAGCGTTTGCCATACCGATGGCGGACTGGTGGTGCGGCACCATGCCTGCCATAAAGTCTCGGTCCGGATTGCCGGTCATCGGCATGTCGCCGGTCATCATCTCACCGTGGTCGATTGCATAAGCACCATGATCCATGTCGAATGGGCTGTCGTGATGCCACATCATCATGACGCCAATACCGAGAACGGCCCCGATCACTAGTCCCGCTACCAAACCTGTAGTCGTTGACATCACTTTTACTCCCGCTTGCGTTGCAGCAGGCTTTACTGCGTTACAGTGCTACCACAAGGGCAGTCTCGCAGCCCCTCAGCCTTGTGATCGGGCTGTCACGAGGGCCTGCGGCAAGGCGGCGGCGAAGGCGGCCATCTGGGCCTCTGGCCCGCAGCTGACGCGGATGCAGCGATCATGCGGGGCCACGAAGGGCATACGCACGAAAATCCCGGCCTCGCCCAGTGCCGTAAGGACGCGGCGGGCAAAGACTCCGTCCTGCCCGCAGTCCATGGTAACGAAGTTCGTCGCCGACGGCAGGGGGGGCAGGCCATTTTCCAGCGCAATAGCTGTTAGGCGGTCGCGGCAGGCAGCGACTTGGCCCTGCACTTGCGCCAGCCAATCCTGGTC
>CAWUXN010000228.1:0-8793 GCA_963926415.1 uncultured Loktanella sp. | reverse complement strand
ACTTCACGTCCACATGCAGATATCCTGGCTCGTAGGCCTTGAACACCTTGTGCTTTGGCCGGGTCGATTTCGCCTGTAGATCGCGCATATTGCCCACCCCATGGCGACGCAAACAGCGATCCAGCCCCGAGCGCGACACCTGTGGGTTCAGAAACGCCTTTACCACCGCGAGCAGGTCGTCAATCGACACCAGCAGCGCGCGGCGTAGGGCCACCACCACCGCTTCTGGGACCGGGGTCAGAATGGTTTGCAGTCGGTGCGGCGTGTGGCTGCTATCATGGACGCTGTCGCGATGCCGTCATTTGGAGAGGGTCTGCTCAGCCTTTACGAACCGTTCGGCCAGGACCGACACAGGATCGTCACTCGCCTAAATCGCAGCCTGCACCTTCAGCGTGGTCTAAGCTTGCTTGTGAAGATGGATCAGCATGGCCGCACTCCGTTCCGAATGTCCCTCAGAACCGATCTTGCCATGAAAAACGCAGAACGCCGAGGGCCTATGTGATCATCGGGGATGCAACAGCTGAAGACTTCTGTGTCATCGCCAGTAGTGCCAATCGTCAGGAATCCTTGATCAATCGGTATGACAGGGTCAGTCGTTCCGGTGTCACTGCCGCCCAACTGACCGTCCGCAGTTGTGGGCACGGCGGGCTCCGTGTCACTCTGTGAGCAACAAGGGGTGGATTAATGGCGCTTCACGACAACCTGCGGAACACCGGCGCAAACGCGCCGCTGGGTGATGTCCTTAACCTGTGGCATGGGCTGGTCGGGGCGGTTGAATCCTATCTGGCCGCGCTTTGGCGTCCTTGGGTCGGCTATCAGCTTTTGATCGCGCTAACCGTTCTGCTGGTGGCGCAATTGCTGAAAATCGCGCTGGCCCCGCATCTGTACGCCTGGATGCGCGCACGTGAAGGTTGGCCGATGTGGCGCATCCGGTGGTTGGTCGTCCTACACAAGCGGTTGCGGGGCATCCTGTTCGTCGGCCTGATCTGGATGGTCGTCATGATCATGCGTGACTTGACTTGGAATAGCCGCAGCTATCAGCTTTCGATCATCGCAAATCTGGCGACCGCCTGGCTGATAGTTGCCCTGACGACACGGCTGATCGGCAACCCAATTCTTCGCAAGATCGTCCGCTATGGGGCGTGGATCTGGGTCACGCTGTCGATCCTTGGGCAAACCGACACCTTTACCAACCTGTTGGACAACATCGCCTTTTCCATGGGGGCAATGCGCATCTCGCTTTTGCTGGTGGTGCAAGCTGTTCTGATCCTTGGCGTGCTATGGATCGCTGCGCGGTTCATGTCCCAGACCGCCCGCAGCCGGATTACCGGCAATGCCGATATTAGCCCGTCGATGCAGGTGCTGGCAGTCAAGGCGATGCAACTGCTGTTCTATGGTATGGCGGTGTTTGTCGGGCTGAAAGCCATCGGCATCGACCTGACCGGCCTTGCGGTGCTGTCTGGTGCCATCGGCGTTGGCCTTGGCTTTGGCCTGCAAAAGGTGGTGTCGAACCTTGTGTCCGGTATCATCCTGCTTCTGGATAAATCGATCAAGCCTGGCGACGTGATCAGCCTTGGCGATACCTTCGGCTGGATTAACTCGCTGGGTGCGCGCTATGTCAGCATCACCACGCGCGACGGCAAGGAATACCTGATCCCGAACGAGGATCTGATCACGGGCCAAGTGGTCAACTGGTCTCATTCCAACGATTTCGTGCGGCTCGATATCTATTTTGGCACCGCCTACAGCGACAATCCCCACGACGTGCGCAAAATCGCGATCGAGGCGGCAATGGCTGTGCCTCGCGTGTTAGCCAGCCGGCCTGCCGTCTGCCACATCGTCGGTTTCGGCGACAGCTCTGTCAACTACATCCTCCGGTTCTGGATTTCCGACCCGACCGGGGGGTTGACCAACATCCGAGGCAACGTGTTTCTGGCGTTGTGGGACGCCTTTGCCACAAACGGCATCTCGATCCCATTCCCGCAGCGCGAGGTTAAAGTCCTCGAAGGATCAGAGCTGCGCACCTACCCGGCGTCGTCAGAGCTGCGCGAAGATGCGGCAGATACGGGCAAAGACTCGATGCCGGACTGACCTGCGCACCTCATCCGGCAAAAATCGGCGGCCTTGTTGCTACTTTTATTGGTGATCCCAACAAGGCCGCGAAACGACCAGCGATCGTGGGCTTTGGCGTTTCGCACGGCTAAAGTGCAGTTGGCGGTTGACACTTCTGTCGCCACAGACTAGCGCGCGGCCTTCAGTCATTGAAATGACTTCAGTTCCGGCTTACGTTCGGATCAGGCCTTGCACCGGGGCCGCCCTGTCCGGTGCCTATCATCGGAGGACGATGCACTGTCTCTTTCCACCTCGGCAGTATCCGCTGCCAACACGGGAGCCCACGCTGTGAAGGCGGCGGCTTCCTATGACGGCGACCAGCTGCTTGATGCAATCCTAAAATCGTTAGATGACGACAAGGCCGAAGAGGTTGTGAAAATCAACCTGCGCGGCAAGTCTGAAATGGGCGATTGGATGGTTATCGCAACAGGACGTTCGACTCGCCAAGTGTCGGCCATGGCTGAAAAGCTGACTGAAAAGCTGAAGAACGAATTCGGGATCATCAGCAAAATTGAAGGCAAGGATATCGGTGACTGGGTGTTGATCGACACCGGGGACGTCATCGTTCACCTGTTCCGGCCCGAAGTGCGTGAATTCTATCAGCTAGAGAAAATGTGGACACCCGGTTTGCAGGATGATCTGGCGATGGACTCGTCCACGGCCCCCTGATGCGCGTGCGCATCTGCGCGGTGGGCCGCCTGCGTGGCGGCCCTGAAGCTATGCTGATGACTGACTATTTGACCCGATTCGACCGCACGGGCCGCGCGCTTGCGCTTGGCCCGGCAGAGGTCATTGAGGTCGACGACCGCAAAGGCGGCGGCATGGCTGGTGAAGCCCCGCTGTTGGCTAAGGCCGTGCCCGACGGAGCGCTGCTGTGCGTGCTGGATGAACGTGGCAAGGTCATGTCATCCCCCGATTTTGCAAACCAGCTGGCTACTTGGCGCGATCAAGGGCGGCAGGACGTTGCCTTTGTCATCGGCGGTGCCGACGGCATTGACCCGTCCTTGCGAGACCGTGCCGATGCGTCGCTGTCATTTGGCAAAATGGTCTGGCCCCATATGATGGTGCGCGTGATGCTAGCAGAGCAGTTGTATCGCGCTGCGTCGATCCAAGCGGGGTCGCCGTATCATCGGGTCTAGGATGCCTCAAAGGTACATTTGGCTCTGCCAAATCACCGTGGCGGGAGCTTATCTGGCCAAATCAAGATAGATATATAATTTACGGGGTCGTGATTGCCATTGCGACGGCGTTGCCCAGCGCTTTGTGGGTCGCAGCGTCGTAATGCACGCCGTCTTGCGCGCTGACGGCGATGCGCTGGCCTGCATCTAGAAAGCCAACGTTCCAATTTTTCGCTAATGCCGCGTAAAGCAATGGCAGCGCGCGTGATTTGGCGGCTCCGCCATAGAAAACCTGCCGGATCGGCCCTTGTTCCAGTACCGGTGGTGGGCAGATCAGCAGCACCTTGAACCCGCCATGCCGGGTCTGCATCGGCTCGCCGCAGGCAATCGTCAGCAGACCTGCGACACCGGCGGCGATGCTTTCAGCGGTCAGGCCGAAATGCGCCTTGCAGTCGTTGGTGCCCAGCATGATCGTCAGCACATCGATCGGTCCGTGGCTTTCCAGCGCGATGCGCAGGCCCAGATGCCCGTTCATATGCGCGCCCATTTCCGGGTCGATCAGGGGGCAGGCGGTGCGGCCGGGCAGGCCCTCTTCGATCAAAGTACAGCCGGTTTGCTCGGCCATGACTTGCGGCCAGCGCGCCGCTGCATCATGGCGGGCATATACGCCGCGCACTGTAATCGGCGGAGTGCCGTGTGTGTTGCTATCGCCAAAGGTTAGAACGGTTTGTGTCATCGTGAAATGTTATGCTGCCGCTGCTGCGCCCGCAATGCCCCTTGGCCTTTGGTCTCTGCGGACACATATAAGTTACGAAACGGATGAAGGAGATCGAACATGGAGCTGCTAGGCGCCAAGACAGCTACCCCCCAAGAGGGGCTTATCGTCGACGGGACCGACGCGACCTTTATAGACGAAGTCGTAGAAGCGTCGATGAAGATCCCTGTAATTGTTGATTTCTGGGCCCCTTGGTGCGGCCCGTGCAAAACGCTTGGCCCGGCGATTGAGGCTGCGGTGACCAAGGCCGATGGCCGCGTGAAGTTGGTCAAGATCGACGTGGACGCCAACCCGAGCTATTCCGGTCAGTTGAAGGTGCAATCGGTTCCGACGGTCTATGCTTTTTGGCAGGGTCAGCCGGTCGATGGCTTTCAAGGCGCGCTGCCGGGCTCCGAGATCGACGCGTTTGTCGCCAAAACGGCCGCGCTGGCCGGTGAGCCGGACAATGGTCTTGCTGACGCCATCGCTGCCGCGCAGGAAATGTTGGACGAAGGGGCCGCCGCCGACGCCGCCGAAACCTTTGCTGCGATCCTGCAAGAAGATCCGAACAGCGCCGCCGCCTATGCGGGCCTTGTCAGCGCCCATCTGGCGCTGGATGATGTTGATCAGGCCGAGGCGATCTTGAACGGTGCCCCTGCCGAGATCAGCACCGACCCGGCGCTAGAGGCCGTTGCCGCCCGCATCACCCTGCTGCGCGAGGCCGCCAATACTGGCCCGGCCGCAGAGCTGGAGGCGCGCTTGGACGCCGACGAGAACGATCATCAGGCCCGCCTGGACCTCGCGACCGCATTGCACGCCAAGGGCCGCAGCCAAGAGGCGGTGGATCATCTGCTGGACCTGTTCCGCCGCGATCGCGAATGGAATGACGGTGCGGCCAAGACCCGCCTTTTAAAGGTGTTTGACTCTCTCCCAGCCAAGGATCCGATTGTTCTGACGGGGCGGCGCAAACTTTCGTCTATGATATTTGCCTGAGCCGTTGCGCGGGCTAACTGGAAGGTCATCATGAAAAAATCAGACCTTCCAGACACCGTTCCTATCTTCCCGCTTCCGGGTGCCTTGCTGCTGCCACGTGGCAAGCTTCCGCTGCATATCTTCGAGCCGCGCTATCTTGCGATGATTGAGGATGCGATGAAAACGCCCACGCGTTTGATCGGGATGATCCAACCTTATGACGCGCCGGGGAAGGCGGGTAAGCTGCACAGCATCGGCTGCGCGGGCAGGCTGACCGCTTTCACTGAAACTGACGACGGGCGCTACATGGTCACGCTGTCCGGGATTTCCCGGTTCCGCGTTGTCGAGGAGATTGAGGGCTTTACCCCCTACCGGCGTTGCCGCGTGAACTGGTCTGGCTTTGAACGGGACCTTGGCCCGGTCGAACGTGACCCCGATTTTGCGCGCGACGTGTTCATGAATGCGCTGTGCCGCTATTTCGACGATCAGGGCCTCAAAACTGATTGGGATCAGTTGGGAGACGCTGAGGACGAGCTGCTAATCAACTCGCTGTCCATGTTGTGCCCTTTCCCGCCAGAGGACAAACAAGCGCTGCTAGAGGCACCTAGCTTGTCAACGCGGCGCGAAACCTTGATGACACTGATTGAATACGCTCTGCGGGGCGGCGGTGACGAGGTGATGCAATGACCGAATTCGACCCACAGATGCTGGAATCGCTGGTTTGCCCGCGCACGCAAGGCAGCCTGCGCTATGATGCAGCAGCCCAGGAATTGATCAGCAAATCCGCGCATTTGGCGTTTCCAATCCGCGACGGTATCCCAATCATGCTGATCGACGAAGCGCGCCGGATCGACGACTAGCGCATCAAGCGGGGCAGGTCGCCATTCAGGCCAGCTGCTTCGCGGATAAAACGGCGGCGCAGGCCGGGCATTGCGTTGATCACGCCCATGCCCATATCACGCAGTCCACGCAGTATCGGGTTATCGTTTGAAAATAGCCGGTTAAAGGTGTCCGTTGCGATGGCCAACCGGGTCGCGTCGAACCGGCGCCAGATCTGATAGCGTTCCAGCGCGACGACGCTGCCGATATCCTCGCCCCGCATTTTCGCGTCTTCCAGCACCTGCGCCAGGGCCGCGACATCGCGCAGCCCTGAATTCAGACCTTGGCCCGCTATCGGGTGGATGCCATGTGCGGCATCGCCCACCAGCGCCACGCGCGGCGCGATCAGGCTGCTGGCCAGCGTCAGGCCAAGGGGATAAGAAAACCGCTGCCCGACGAGCGTCAGGTCACCAAGGAAAGACCCAAAAGCAGGCTTTAGTGCCTCTAAAAACGCATCATCGTCCAGCACCATGACTTCTTCGGCGCGGCCGGCTTGCTCGCTCCAAACAATCGAACTGCGGTTACCAGTCAACGGTAGGATTGCGAGCGGTCCGCCGGGCATAAAGAACTGATGTGCGATACCTTTGTGCGGCAGCTCGTGTGCCACAGCGCAGACGATGGCGGTCTGGCCATAGTCCCATCCCGTCCGCTTGATCCCAGCACGGCGTGCCACGCCGCTGGTGCGCCCATCGCAACCGACCAGAAGGCGCGCGGACAGCACTTCCCCATCGTCCAGCGTCACCTGAACGCCGCCGCCGACAACCTGCTGAGCGACAACTGTGCGCCCTGTAACGTGGTTGATCCGGTCCTGCCCGCCGACAGCGTGCAGCAAGGCGGCACGCAGGTGGCGATCCTCGACCAGCCAGCCCATCGGGCCTTCCTCAATCTCGGTATGGTCAAAATGCATCATCCACGGGCTTGCGCCTTCACCGGCGCGGCCGTCAGTGACCTTGATGTCCAGCATCGGCTGTGCGTCGGCCTTAAGTGCGTCCCAGATGCCAACGCCGCGCAGCAGGCGCATCGACCCCAGCGCAATCGCATAGGCGCGTCCGTCAAAATCACGGGCGTGGTGGGTGTCGGGGGTGATGGCGTCGATAATCGTGACATGCAGCCCCGTCTGAGCGGCAGCCAATGCCATTACGGGGCCGTTCAACCCGCCACCGACGATGATGATATCTGTCTGTTCCATTCCATGACATATGGCTGCGCGTGCGGGATTGTCCATGCGGTGCGCGGTCGCTAGCGTGGCGCAAATGTCGAAAGGGATCGCAATGGACAACTGGCGCTGGATGACCGCAACTGCACTAGGGCAGGGTATTGACGATGGCAGTATCGATCCGGTGGCCCTGACCGACGTCTTTCTGGCCGCGATCGACGCCCATGACCACCGTGACCGCATCTATGCTCGCGTAACCGCGGACCGCGCCCGGGCCGAGGCGCTGGCCGCGAGCAACCGTGCCAAGACTGGCTTGCGGCGCGGCCCTCTTGATGGGGTCCCCGTCAGCTGGAAAGACCTGTTCGATACCGCTGGAGTGGCGACCGAGGCTGGCACACGCCTGATGGCGGGCCGCATCCCAGATGCCGATGCAGAGGTTCTGCGCAATGCCACTGCCGCTGGGCTTGTATGCCTTGGCAAAACACACTTGTCGGAGATCGCCTTTTCAGGCCTTGGCCTGAACCCGATGACCGCAACGCCGCCGAATGTGAACGATCCCGACGTCGTGCCAGGCGGATCTTCATCGGGGGCTGCAGCCTCTGTGGCCTTTGGTCTGGCCGCAGCTGGAATAGGCTCTGATACGGGAGGATCTGTGCGTATTCCGTCCGCATGGAACGATATCACCGGTTTCAAGACGACCCACGGCCGCTTGCCCCTGACCGGCACCGTGCCATTGTGCCTGACCTTCGATACCATCGGCCCACTGTGCCGTTCGGTGCAGGATGCCGCCTTGTTGACCGCCGCACTCGAAGGGTCGCGTGCACCTGATCTGCGCGGAACTGGCGAGCCGCTGCAGTTGGCCATCCTTGATACCATCGCGTTGGAGGGCGTGCGCCCGCAGCCGCTCGCAGGTTTCAATGCCGCCGTGGACCGCCTGCGCGCCGCCGGGGCCAAGGTGACCCACATCGCCCTGCCGGAACTGGCGCAAGCTTTCGCCGCCTCTGCCGCGCTTTATACCGCCGACAGTTGGGCGTGGTGGCGCGACCGGATCGAGGCTGACCCCAATGCGATGTTCCCGCAAATCTATGAACGCATCAGCGCTGGGCGCGATGTGGGGGCGGCGGATTACATCGCCGCTTGGTCGATGCTGCGGGCGCTGCGTAATACGTATGCCGCCGCTACAGCGCCTTTTGATGCTATCATCATGCCGACCGCCGTAATCTTGCCGCCGAACGTGCAGCGGCTGCTGACCGACGACGATTACTACAAAACAGAAAATCTGTTGGCCCTGCGCAACACCCGCGTCGCCAACCTGATGGACCTGCCCGCCGTGTCCCTGCCTACCGGGACGTCTTCTTGCGGCATCATGCTTTGCGGTCATACGGGTCAGGACGATCGCCTTCTGCGCGTCGCCGCACAGGCCGAAGCTGCGTTGTCGTTGTAGCGCGCCGCAACAGAAAAGACACAATACGTGATCAAGCCCCTGTTTTAGGGGCCTGACCTGCTGGACAGGCCTATGACCCAGCGGCTAACCTAGGACCAAGCGGGGCAATCATGATCCCGTAACGAGGCAGTGATGGATTACCCCAAGCGGTTTGCGAACCTTCCGGTTGCGACGTGGCCCCGACTCCGTGGGCTGCTGGATGCTGTCCAATCGGGCGGCGACCCCATCAACATGACCATCGGCGATCCGCAGCACCCTATGCCGGCATTTCTAGCGGATGCCATGGCCGCGCAGATTTCGGGCTTTGGCGGCTATCCGAATAACGACGGTGCGCCTGCTTTGCTCGACGCAATCTCTC
>CAWUXN010000227.1:0-2752 GCA_963926415.1 uncultured Loktanella sp. | reverse complement strand
CACCGCACCACCTGCCGTCATCAAGGCAATGGCGAACCACATCCTGACGGACAAAGGCCTAGATGGCTTCATGGCCGACGTGAAGAAAGCTGGCATCAAGATTCTGTAAACACAGCTGACTGGGCCGCGCCTGCAACAGGTGCGGCCCCTTGCACGACACGATCAATTAAAAGGCGAAATTGGGCATCAGACCTTATAGCCTTGAATCAAGATACAAAAGAGCAGGCACATGAGCACAACACCCTTGATGGACACATCCGTCCGCGATCGCATAATCGCGGACCCAGAGCTTCTGCTGGAAGATCAGGACATCATGCGCGCGCTCGTGGCCGCGAATGAAAAGACCATGGGCGGCAATATCGTCGATCTGCGCGGCATCGCGATGGAACGGCTGGAATCCCGCCTCGACCGGCTAGAGGACACGCACCGAAGCGTCATCGCTGCTGCCTACGAAAACCTCGCCGGCACAAACCAAGTCCACCGCGCCGTGCTGCGCCTGATGGATGCGACCCGGTTTGAAACCTTCCTGCGCGATCTGGCCGGCGACGTCGCCGACACCCTGCGCGTCGATGTCATGCGCCTTGTCCTCGAAAGCGAAGGCGACGGCGACGACCCCGTGATCCGCCAGCTTGGCGAAGTCCTCTCCGTCGGCGGTCCCGGCTTCTGCGACAGCTACATCAGCCGCGGCCGCGACATCCCGGTCCGCGCCGTCACCCTGCGGCAGGTGCAAAATCAAGGCGCTGAAGTTTACGGCGACAAATTCGACTACGTCCGCTCAGAGGCTTGCCTGAAACTCGACCTCGGCACAGGCCGCCTGCCCGGCATGCTGGTCATGGGATCAGAAGACCCGAACCTGTTCACCCCGCAGCAAGGCACCGACTTGCTGAACTTCTTTGGCGGTGTATTCGAACGCAGCATGCGCCGTTGGCTGTCGGCTGGAGTATGATCGCCCCGCAGCTGACGGATGCACTGAACAGCTGGCTGGATCACTGCGCAGCCCTGAACGATGCGGCGGATCACACGCTGACCGCCTACCGCGCCGATGTGCAGGGGTTCCTTGCGTTTATGCAGGTCCATCACGGTGACGCGGTTGGCCTTGCCCCAATCGCCCGGATCACGACTGGCGACATGCGCGCTTGGATGGCCCATGAACGCGGCCGCAGCGTAGGGGCGCGCTCGCTCGCCCGCAGCCTGAGCGCCGTCAAAACCTTCTATCGCTGGTTGTCTGACCGCGAAGGGTTCGAACCAACCGCCGTCCTGACCATCCGCAGTCCGAAGTTCACCAAAAAGCTGCCCCGCCCGCTGGAAGAATCTGCCGCCCGCGCGATGATCGACCGCGTCGAATGTCAGGCACTAGAACCTTGGGTCGCCGCCCGCGACACCGCCGTCGTCACCGTGCTCTACGGCCTTGGCCTGCGGATATCAGAGGCGCTGTCCCTGACCACCCGTCAAAGCCCCCTGCCCGACGTCCTGCGCATCACCGGTAAGGGTGGCAAAATGCGGATCGTCCCGGTCCTGCCTGCCGCTCGCGATGCGGTCGCCGCCTATGTCCGCCTCTGCCCGCACGATCTGACGGAGGGCGGCCCGCTGTTTCGCGGCGTGCGCGGCGGTGCCCTGAATCCCCGCGCCATTCAAAAAGTGATGGAGCTGTCGCGCCTGCAACTTGGCCTGCCCGCCACGGCCACGCCTCACGCGATGCGCCACAGCTTTGCCACGCATTTGCTGACCGCGGGCGGCGATCTGCGCTGCATTCAGGAACTGCTTGGACACGCCAGCCTGTCCACCACGCAGGCCTATACCTCCGTCGATGCCGCCCGCCTGATGGAGGTTTACGACGCCGCCCACCCCCGCGCGTGACAGATTCCCTTCATCTGGCCGAAAAAACGCCAGCCGGAGGCTACTTCGGCGGCAAAACCCGCTAATGTCCAAAATACATTGTGCCAAACCGAAAGCCTGCCCATGACCCTCGCCCAGAAAGCCCTTGCTGTTCACCTGTTGACCGCGACCGGGGCCGTGTTTGCCATGCTGGCCATGCTGGCGGCCGTCGATCATGACTGGGCGCTGATGTTCCTGTGGCTGATCGTGGCCTTCTTCGTTGATGGTATCGACGGGCCGCTTGCGCGCAAATACGACGTAGAAACCAACGCCCCTGAATTCGACGGCGTGCTGCTGGACCTAATCATCGACTACCTTACTTACGTCTTCATCCCGGCCTACGCGCTTTACGGCTCTGGCCTAATGGACGGCTGGTCCGGCTGGGCGGCCATCATTATCATCACCTATACCAGCGCGATGTATTTTGCCGACACCCGGATGAAGACAAAAGATTATTCCTTTTCCGGCTTCCCCGGATGCTGGAACATGCTGGTGCTGGTGCTGTTCGCATTGAAACCCGACTGGTGGGTCTGCCTGTGCCTTGTCGCGGCGCTGGCGATCACAATGTTTGTGCCGGTGAAATTCGTCCACCCGGTCCGCACCAAGCGCTGGCGGAACATCACCCTGCCCATGGCGCTGGCCTGGGTCGTCTTTGCCGGCTGGGCCGCGTGGGTCGATTTTGATACGGGCAGTTGGGCGCATAGCGGGCTGATTGTCACATCAGTTTATCTGACGCTGGCCGGCGCGGCGCAGCAGATCATGTTTGGCCGTGACGGCTAAAGCCGGGTCAGCACGACGCCCGCGACGATCAGCGCGGCAGCGATGCCTTTTTGCATGCTCATCCGTTCATTAAAGGCCCACCAACCGATCAGCACTG
>CAWUXN010000226.1:0-3869 GCA_963926415.1 uncultured Loktanella sp. | reverse complement strand
TGTCAACGCAAAGTGAGAATGTCCCCTGTTTGTGCAAAGTGAGAATGTCCCCTTTTGGGCTCCGGCGGAGTGGCTGTGGGTAAGGGCGGGCTGAGCGCGCTGGCACGGGGCGCGGTAGCGAAGACCGCCCTTATCCACAGCCACGGGGGACAGGTGGTCGGGTTTTGGGGTGCGACACGGCAATCTGCGCGATGATGGCATCGACACGGGCGTTGAGGGTCTTCTCATCCTCAACTTTGACGGGTGTGGGCGTCGCATGGAACGCGGTGAAGGCCAGAGTGCGGTCCTTGTAGCGGACCTGCATGGTGCCATCGAGGTAATGCAGCAGGCTGACGCGCGCACCGCGGAGCGCCGTACCGGGGCCTGTGGTCTTGACGCAGTAGAGGGTGCCACCGCATCTGAAGGTGAGGGTCTTGGAGAGCACTCTGTCCTCGCGCCTCGCCAGGACATCATCGAGTGCGTTGACGTCTTGCGCCCATGGCCGGTGGGCCGGTGCGGGGTCACGGGGTTGGACTGCGAACCGGGCATTCCACATGTCCATGAAGCGTGGTGCAAAGGCCTGCGCTTCCTCCATGCTGGATATGCCCTCAAGGCGCATTTCCTTGACCAGGCGATCCTGAAGGGTCTGGTTGGCCCGCTCAACCCGGCCCTTGGCCTGCGGGGTCGTGGCGCAGATCAGTTCAATTCCGAGGCGCTCGGCCACCCGGCCAAATTCTGTCCTGCCATCGCCGCCTGCTGCGTTCTTGGCGTTGACCCGGAATATCCCGTGCCGGTCACTGTACAGCGCAAAGGGCCGTCCATAGGCCAGAACATGCGCCCTCAGCGCCTCAAGATAAACGCGCGTGGTCTCGGTCGGTGCAAAGCGCAAATCCGTCAAGCGGCCCGTCGCATCGTCGATGAAGACGATCAAGCTGCAACGCGGGCCACGCCCCTCAAACCAATCATGCGGGCTGCCGTCGATCTGGATCAACTCGCCAAACCGGGCGCGCCGCTCTCGCAAGGGGTGTGCCTTTCCACCCCGCCGCTGTCGGGGCCGCCATAGCCCGTGTTCAATCTGCAAACGCCGGATGGTCTCGCGCGAAACTTTGATCGCGTCGCGTTCCCCCAGTTTCTCCGCCGCAAGGGTAGGCCCAAAACCACGGTAAGCGCCTTCCAGAAGGCTCAGAACCCGGACGAGCGCCTCGTCCTTCAGCCGACGGGGGCTCACCCGGCCGCGCTGCCGTGAAACCAGTCCCGCATCACCCGAATCCTGCCAGTTCCGCAGAACCCGCTTCGCCTGCCGGACACTGATGCCAAGCCGCTCAGCGCCTGCCTTCCGAGACAACCGCCGATCTGCCATCTCCCGAACGACTGCCACCCGTTCACGCTCGCCAGCGCTCATCATCAACAGACCAGACTCCATCCCCAAACCCCTCCCGGTTCATGACCATCAAGGGGACATTCTCACTTTGCAGAAAGGGGACATTTTCACTTTGCGCTAACAGTCTCAAACGCGTGAAGTCCTCCTTTTTGCAATGCAAAACATATGCTGCACTGCACAGTGGCACGCGATCTGCATTGCGCATCAGACGAAGCGGTCTGTTCGTTCGCAGCTGCAAAAATGGGGACTGGAAATATGAGTTGGCTTAACAGTAGCTACATGGGACGCAAGGCGGTCGCCCGCGGTGTCGAGGGCAAGACGCACCTTCTGAACAAGGCAGTCCAGGGCGACTATCACTATGTCTATGGACCCTACGTGAAGCCCGTCTTGGCGATCACGCCCGGGGACGTCGTCATCGCCGAGACCGAGGACGCCTTCGGTGGCGCGATCAGGACCGTTGATGATTTGCCATCCCAGAAGTTGAAAATGCCATTCGTCAACCCGCAGTGCGGGCCAATTGCTGTTCGTGGTGCCGAGCCGGGGGATGTGCTCTGCGTGTCGATCAAGTCGATCGTTCCGCGTGGGGAGCAGCCCGTTGGCACCTCGGCCCTCATTCCCGAGTTTGGCGGCCTCGTTTCGAATGGCCAGACGGCGATGCTGAACCCGCCGCTACCCGAACGGGTAATGAAATATGAGGTGACGGAAGCTGGCGTGAAGTTCAATGACCGCATCACTCTTCCCTATGAGCCCTTCATCGGTACCCTCGGCGTCTCGCCGCTGATTGAGGCGGTCCTCTCGCTGCAACCCGATTACTGGGGCGGCAACATGGACATGCCGGATGTCGCCCCAGGGGCGGTGGTCTATTTCCCGGTGCTGCACAAGGATGCATATCTCTATCTCGGGGACTGCCACGGACGGCAGGGCGACGGCGAACTTTGCGGAGTGGCTGTCGAGATGCCCTCGACGACCACGATCCAGGTAGACCTCATCAAGGACTGGCAGATCGCTTGGCCCCGGCTGGAGACTGAGGAGTTCATCATGACCATTGGCTCCGCGCGGCCGATGGAGGATGCAGCCCGCATTGCCTATCGCGAACTGACACGCTGGCTTGCAGCGGATTACGGCTTCGACGAGCTCGAGGCCTATTTCCTGCTCACCCAGGCGGGCCGCGTGCGGGTGGGTAACATGGTGGACCCGAAATACACACTCGGCGCCTCGATCAAGAAGTCATATCTCGGACAATAGAAAAGCAACGAAAGGGAGCGAAAACATGGATCTCGGCCTCAAGGGACTGAACGTGCTTGTGACTGGCGGTACCAAGGGCATTGGCCGGCGCGCTGCCGACATGTTTGCGGAAGAAGGCGCAAACGTCTCAGTCTGCGCCCGCAACGCCGCTGAGGTGAAGGATACGGTCGCCGCTCTCGGGAGCAAGAACGTGAAGTCTTTCGGTCAAGCCATCGATGTCGGCAACAAGGCGGAACTCGAGGGCTGGGTGCATGAGAGTGCGAAAGCCCTAGGCGGCATCGATATCGTTATTGCCAATGTGTCTGCATTGGCAGCCGCCGAGGACACGGAAGAGTCCTGGCGCGCGGAATTCGAGATCGACATGATGCACACCGTGCGCACGGTGAATGCCGCTCTTCCCTATCTCGAGGCGTCGAAATGGCCGTCCATCGTCATCGTGTCATCGGTATCGGGGCGTGAGATCGACTTCACGACGCCCGCATATGGGGCCTTCAAGGCGGCGCTGATCCACTATTCGCATGGACTTGCCCATAAATTGGCCCCGAAGCTCATTCGGGTGAACTCGGTTTCGCCGGGCAACGTCTATTTCAAGGACGGCATTTGGCACTTCATCGAAAAGAACATGCCGGATCTGTTTAAGCAGGCCCTCTCACTGAACCCGACGGGCCGAATGGCAACCGCAGAGGAAATCGGCAAGGGCATCGTTTTTCTCGCAAGCCCGGCTTCGAGCTTCACCATGGGAACCAATCTGGTCATCGACGGTGCCCTGACAAAGGGCGTTCAGCTTTAGGAGCAGCAGAGCAGAGATGGCAAAGAGCAGACAGATCGCGCTTCCTGGCGGAACAGTGCTGAACGCACTGGAGGCCGGCAGCGGCCCCGCACTCCTCATGATCCCCGGCTGGTCGCAGTCGGCCGCGGAGTACGGTCGGAACATTGAGGAGCTTGCTCAGGACAGATGTGTGATCGCCCTCGACATGCGCAGCCATGGGGCGAGCCCCGATGCCGTCTCCGGCCATCGCATCCAGCGCCTCGCGATGGACCTTCGCGAGGCAATCGACGTCCTGGGGCTTGATCGCGTGGATGTGCTCGGCCATTCCATGGGAAGCTCGGTCATCTGGAGCTATCTCGATCTCTTCGGCGAGGACAGATTACGGCGCCTGGTCATCGTCGATCAGGCCCCCATGGTGGCTGCACTGCCTTGTTGGGACGCTGAAGCCCGCAAGTCTTTTGGTTGCCTCCTTCCTGACGTTCAGTCAGTGGCCGG
>CAWUXN010000225.1:0-3093 GCA_963926415.1 uncultured Loktanella sp. | reverse complement strand
TAATATAGACCGCGCTATCGCTTTCGACGTCAATCGTGCTGGGCATTTCGTTAAAGTAGCCTTCATCAAAGGTACCATGGGTGTGATAGGACGCGATAACCGCGACATCGCTGGGAAAATGCGCCGAACAGCTGGCCATGTCGCCCGCCACGGGATCGCTGCTAATCAGCGTGCCATCCCGAGTCAGCCCCAGATACCCACAATATTCCCTCTTTTTCTTGAACGACAGGACCTGCAGATCGGTCAGGACGGACCGCGCCAACGCCAGTTCTTGCGCGTCTTGCGCAGTCGCGGGCACAGCTAGAAGAAGCGACAGAAGGACAAGCAGGCTCAGCATAGCTTTTCTTTCTTTGCGGTTTCCAGCAATAGTCGGACGAAACAAGAAGGAAACCAAGACATGACAGTTCATATCGGCGCAAAACCCGGTGACATTGCAGAAACCGTTCTGATGCCAGGCGACCCATACCGCGCCAAGTGGGCAGCAGAGACGTTTCTGACCGATGCCGTATGCATCAACGAAGTGCGCGGCATGCTAGGCTTTACCGGGATGTGGAATGGCAATCGCGTAACCATCCAAGGCTCTGGCATGGGCATGCCGTCGATGTCGATCTATGCGAACGAACTGATCAAGGATTACGGCGTACAAACGCTGATCCGGATCGGCAGCTGCGGCGGGATGCAGGAACAGACCAAGGTGCGCGACGTGGTGCTGGCCATGACCGCCTGCTCTTCCGGCACGCCGTCGGACACGATTTTCCGCGAGCTGAACTTTGCCCCTGTCGGCGATTTCGGCCTGCTGCAGGCGGCCCATGCCGCGGCGATCAAGCGCGGCACCCCGACGCACGTTGGCAGCATCTATTCGTCAGACACATTCTATGCAGAGCGCAACGATCTGACCGAACAGATGATCCGTCATGGCGTTCTGGCAGTCGAGATGGAAGCGGCAGAGCTTTATATTCTTGCTGCCCGCTACCAGCGCCGCGCCTTGGCCGTGATGACGGTCAGCGATCACATCATCACCGGTGAAGCACTGCCGTCCGATCAGCGCGAGCGCAGCTTTGGCGACATGGTGGAAATCGCGTTGGAAGCCGCTTTCGCCTAACGCCCGTGAGAGCGTGAATAAGAATTAAGGGGCGGCTCCTGCCAAGGGGCCGCCCCTTTTGGGTCCAGCACCTCCATCGCGAGCGGATAGCAGGTTGCTGTGTCAGAAGAATGCTGAGCGCTGCAATCGCCGCCAGGACAGGCGGACAAGACCGCCAGCAGGTCGATTTGAGCCATAAGGTCCAGATAATCGCCGGCGCGCACCGGGCTGGCCTTCATGAAATACTGGCCAGTGTCTGCGGTAAAACCGGTGCACATGAAAACGTTCAGCACATCATGGACATGGGTTTCAGCCAGATGCAGGGGCAAGTCAGTCGCATCCGCCAGTCCGCGGGTCAGGTTGGAATGGCAGCAATGGTGGTAATCCTGTCCGCCCAGCAGCCGTGCGGTGTAGGGATCGCAGCGCGTGCCGATAACGTCGTGCACCGCGCCGCCAAAGGCATCGCGGCCATACCAGCCCAGCGTATCATGCGTGATGGTCGCCATAGGGCGCAGGTAGGGGAAACAGGACCAAAGCCGGTCGCCGGTGGTCACGTGACTGCCATGCAACGCGCGGGTTTTGCCGGAGAAGAACCGCTCTGACAGTTCATTTGCGTTGAACAAATTAAGGTCACCAACTTGCGGGCCGTAAGGGCAGTGGATGCGCAGCACCTGCCCCGCCTTCACATGTATCGACGCCGCCCCGCGCGACGGAACTTTGATGCTGTGCACCGAAACCAAGGGCAGTGCCGCACGGTCCAAAGCGGCCTGCTGCACCGGCAAGCTGTCATTCGGATAGCAGATCACTGGCGCAATATCGCGCCGGGCTTGTGCGTCCTGCGGCGGTGGTTGCTGCGTTTTCATTTGGGCCGATAAACTCCTGCCAGAGGCAGGGCACCGCACCGCGGCGACCCTACTCCGATTTTTCGACTAACAGTCGGCTGCGTCAGACGATCCGTTCGACCATCATGTGCTTGATTTCTGCAATGGCCTTGGCTGGGTTTAGACCCTTGGGGCAGGCTTTCGCACAGTTCATGATCGTGTGGCAGCGGTACAGTTTGAACGGATCTTCCAGATCGTCCAGACGCTCGCCGGTCGCCTCGTCGCGGCTGTCGACGATCCAGCGGTGTGCGGCCAGCAGGGCTGCCGGGCCGAGGTAGCGATCAGAGTTCCACCAGTAGGACGGGCAGCTGGTCGAACAACAGGCGCACATAATGCACTCGTAACGGCCATCCAGCTTTGCACGGTCTTCGATGGACTGCTTCCATTCCTTGGCAGGCGCGTTGGTCTTGGTTTCCAGCCACGGCATGATGCTGGCGTGCTGCGCGTAGAAATGCGTCAGGTCGGGGATCAGGTCCTTGACCACAGGCATGTGCGGCAGCGGATAGATCTTGATGTCGCCCTTGGCTTCATCAAGACCAGAGATACAGGCCAGGGTGTTCACGCCGTCGATGTTCATGGCGCACGACCCGCAGATCCCCTCGCGGCAGGACCGGCGGAAGGTTAGTGTCGGGTCGATGTCGGTCTTGATCTTGATCAGGGCATCCAAAACCATTGGGCCGCAGGTATCCAGATCGACGAAATAGGTGTCCAGACGCGGGTTCTTGCCGTCGTCAGGGTTCCAGCGATAGACCTGCACCTTTTTGGTGTTTTTGGCACCGTCCGGTTTGGGCCAGGTCTTGCCCGTCACCATGCGGCTGTTCTTGGGCAGCGTGAATTCAACCATCTCTCAGGCTCCTGTCTACAAACGGCCTTACCGGGTTACGGTAGGCGAATATGGGGTCAGCGGCGCGGCACCGGTCAGCCGGATATAGCATGCCGCATAAACGACGGCCGGATCGTGGCCGCGCAAGAAATCGTCAGTGACACCGATAGAGATGCCCGAGCGCAGCCCATTGCTGCTGGACACGCCGACAGCAACTTGGCCCGTCGGACCTGCTGCGCCGCGCGCCTCTTGGCTACATTTCGCCTCGACCTGTTGCGCAATCGGCAGTGGGGGGGGGGGGGGGGGGG
>CAWUXN010000224.1:0-8226 GCA_963926415.1 uncultured Loktanella sp. | reverse complement strand
CTGCGCGCCTCCCCCGAGGTATTTTTGACGAGAAGAAACTACAAAGACGCGGCGGGGTGCAGATCTTCAGGGATGTCATTTCGACCGTCGATCAACAAAGCGACCATGACCTGCGCTATCTTTGGGGCCATGCCAAAGCCTATCTTGAAACCGCCGTTAGCCACAAATGCGCCAAGCTGAAAAGGATGGGCACCGATCATCGGCGCACGGCTGCGGCTGCGGGGGCGAACCCCAGCCCAGCGGGCGATGACCGGCGCGTGTTGAAGAAGCGGCAAGGCGGCGCGTGCCTTTGCGATCAGCTGCTCTAATTGGTTGTCGGTCGCGGCCGCGTCGTCAAAGTCACGCTCTGTCGTTGATCCGATCGCCACGGTGCCGTCCATGTGGGGCACGATGTGCAAGCCGCCCGCGAACAGTTGCGGCTGTCCCCGCGCATCATGGCGCAGCAGGGCCGCCTGCCCTTTGACCCCGGCCCCGACAAGGCGGGTATGGCAGGCCGTCATCTCCTCTAGCCCGGCAGCCCCTGTGGCCCAGACAACCTTTCCCTGCGGGCTGCCCTCGCGGAGAACTTTACCCCCTTGCGCAGTAATGGCGGCGGCCAGCGCAAGAGTGGCTTGGCGTGGGTGGATCAGGGCTGTCAGCGTATCTTGCACCAGCAGCCCGGTGGGGCTTGCAGGTTCCCATTTCTCAGCGCTGGTTGGAACGATGCGCCAGTCTGCCTCGCCCAGCCACAGCTCTGCCGCGCCTGCCGCGCGCGTTTGAGCAAGGGTCACAGCGGCGGCATCGACCAGCGGCTGCAAACGGCCTGTGCGCGCATAGCCGGTATCGAGGCCGGAGGCTTGCGCGACACCCTCCCAGAATGCGGGGGCCATCAACAGGCTGTCGCGTTGAAATTCTTTTTTGGCGTTCCACTGTTCTGGCACATGCGGGGCCAGCGCCCCCACAATCCCGCCAGAGGCACCGCTGGCCACGCCATGCGGATCGATGACCTGCACCCGCACGCCGCGCTGCAGGCAGGCCCAGGCGATCGACAGGCCAATCACGCCTGCGCCCATTACCGTCACATCCACCGTTGCCATTGTTCGCCCCGCGCTCCACAAGTCGGGTACCCCATACGGCAAAGCATCATGACCGGCCAGAGCACCGACCCAAACCCGCATCCCCTGGACTGGCGCGACACGCCGCATGGAACCGTGCCGGTTTCCCTGCAGTTCGACGATCCTTTTTATTCTCTGCAAGGCGGGCTGGAGGAGACGCGGCACGTCTTTCTGGCGGGCAACGATCTGCCCGTGCGGTTCTGCGACGGGTTCCATATTGCAGAACTGGGCTTTGGCACTGGGCTGAATTTTCTGACAACGTTGCAGGCCTTTCGCGACTGCGGTGCCCCCGGGCGGCTGCAGTTCACCAGTTTCGAGGCCTATCCCCTTGACCCCATGTCTCTGCAGCGCGCTTTGGCACCCTTTGCCGGTGCTCTGCCTGTGCTGGTGCTAAGGGCTGTCGGTGACATCACAGGGCCGGATTTCGATCTGCGGATCGTGATTGGCGACGCAGCCACCACCCTGCCCGCTTGGGACGGCTGTGCTGATGCGTGGTATCTGGATGGGTTTTCGCCGGCCAAGAACCCCGGTTTGTGGACGCCGCAGATCATCGCCGCTGTGGCGGACCATACCGGGCCGGGCGGCACGGCCGCGACCTATTCGGCGGCGGGGCATGTGCGCGCATCGCTGACGGCGGCGGGCTTTGACGTGACCCGCGTGGCAGGCTTCGCCACCAAGCGCCACATGACCATCGCGCGAAAGGCACGCTGAATGCAGACCGCAAATACCCAGCTTGGCATCGGCCTGATGATCGCGACCACCTTTGTCTTTGCGGTTCAGGACGGGCTGTCGCGCCATTTGGCCGGCGAATACAACGTTCTGATGATCGTGATGATCCGGTATTGGTTCTTTGCCGCCTTTGTCATTGCCATTGCCCGACTTAAGGCCGGGTCGATCCGCCGCGCCGCCGCTACCGCCCAACCTGTCCTTCAGGCTTTTCGAGGCCTGCTGCTTGCCGGAGAGATCTGCGTAATGGTCGCGGGTTTCGTGGCCCTCGGCCTGGTGGAAAGCCACGCGATCTTTGCCTGCTATCCGCTGCTGATCGCCGCGCTGTCCGGCCCGGTGCTGGGCGAAGGTGTCGGCTGGCGCCGCTGGGCGGCCATCGGTATCGGCTTTGTCGGCGTACTAATCATCCTACAGCCGGGCATCACGGTTTTCGCCCCCGCTGCCATCCTGCCGCTGGCTGCTGCCGGAATGTTTGCGCTTTATGGCCTGCTGACCCGCTATGTCGCGCGTCAAGACACCACGGCGACCAGCTTTTTCTGGACCGGTGTCAGCGGGGCTGTTGCTATGACCTGCGTTGGTATTTGGGGGTGGGAGCCGATGAGCGCGCCAGACTGGGGCTGGATGGCCGCGCTGTGTGTGACGGGCGTGACGGGCCACTGGCTGCTGATCCGCTGCTACGAGGTGGCAGAGGTCAGCGCCGTGCAACCCTTTGCCTATCTGCAGCTGGTCTTTGCCAGCGCCATTGGCCTGCTGGTGTTTCAAGAGGCGCTGCAGACCCACGTCGCCGTCGGCGCGCTGATCGTTGTCAGCGCGGGCGTTTTCACGCTGATCCGCACCCGGAAAGTCGGCAAAGCTGTCAAATGACCCGGAGAACATTACCGCAACCCGCAGTATTGTTCAGATTGCTGCAATGGTTTAACGCCGCTTCATTGATAGCACATTCAAACTTTGTTAATTTTACATGATAACTACTAAAAGCAGGGCCACGATGTCCCAGATCGACCCCCAACCGGTATCCACTGCCCACTCTGACGTTCTGCTGCCGCTTGGTTTGCAGGTGGCCGGGCTTGGGCTTGGGACGATCGACTATAGTGCCGACACGATTACGCTGGATGACCGGGCCGCCGCGCTGTTTGAACTGCCAGCCAACGCCCCCATCGCCCGCAAAGTGCTGCACGCGCAGATCCACCCTGAAGACATCGATGATATCGAATGCCTAGTGGAACAGATGCTGAGCCCTGGGCAGCCGAATTTCATAGACATGATCCACCGAATCAAGACCGCCGACGGCAGCGAACGCTGGGTCAGCGCGCGCAAACGCGTGAACTTCGGCCCTGCCGATGCGGCGGGCTGTGCGGTGCCGGTGTCGGGCATCGTAGCCATCATGGATATGACGCCGCACAAAAAGGCAGAACGTCAGGTGCAAGACCTGATGAAAGAGACAAACCACCGGCTCAAAAACCTGCTGACCGTCGTGCAAAGCATTGCCCGTATGACGGCGCGCACTGGCGACACAGCACAGTTCATGCCCCGCTTTGAAGCGCGCCTGCAGGCGCTGGCCCATAATCAGGATTTGCTGGTATCGCGCGGCCATGATGGTGTAGTGCTGGATGCTCTGATCCGAGAGCAACTGCGCCCCTTTTCAGGTGATTCCAATGCTGCGATCAGCATCAACGGACCGGACATGCCGCTGCGCTTTGCCGCGATCCAGCCCATCGGCCTAGCCATCCACGAGCTTGCGACCAATGCGGCGAAATACGGGGCCCTGTCCGTGCCCGAAGGCACGCTGGATATCCGTTGGGACATCAAGGACGGGCAGTTCACGCTGTCATGGACGGAAAACGGCGGCCCCATCGTCATGCCGCCGCAGCGCAAAGGTTTTGGCAGCACCGTGCTGCAAAGCATGACCCGCACCGGGCTCGAGGCCGAAGTCACGTTGCTTTACGCCTCAACAGGCCTGCACTGGGCGATCGCCTGCGATCAATCCATCGTGCGGGACGCAGCGGCGCTGTAGTCGCCAAAGGCGGGCAAGCTGCTGAGACCTAAGCCGCCAAGCTTACTGCCGGGGCCGCGCAATTGGGCGCAGGGTCGCGGCCGGGCCATCCCCTGCGGTATCCGATGCGGTCTGGTCTGCGACAGGCGTCGTCACCGCGATCGGAATAGCCGTTTCCATAGCCTCTGACAGCTCTTCTGACCGCTGCGGCGGCACGCTGGCGGTCGTCAGGGATGTCTGCATCAGATCTGCTGCGTCCTGCTCTGCCAAGCCTTCTGTGCGCGCGGCATCAACGGGGCGGGCAACCGGGCGGGGCAAGGGCGGGGCCGGATCCTGCTCGCTGTTCGTGCCAGTCACCGGCGCGGGGATTGCCAACGCGCCATCCGCCCGCGCCACGGGCCGCACGATATTTTCTTCACCGCGCAGCAAATCCATAAAGGCGATCGGACCGGTCTTGCCGCTAAGGCGGGCCTGATAAATCGGGATCGATTCCGTGACGCGCTGGACATAGTTGCGGGTTTCGCGAAAAGGGATCATCTCGATCCAGTCGATGACGTCAGCGTCGCCACTGCGCGGATCGCCCCGATCTTGCATCCAGTCGCGCGGACGGCCGGGCCCAGCATTATAGCCTGCTGCGATCTGCACCGGGCTTTCGCCAAAACGGTCGGTCAGATCCGCCAGATAGCGGCTGCCAAGCACCGCATTATATTGCCAGTCCGCCGTCAGACGTGCCTTTTCATAGGGCATATCCAGACTGCGAGCGACATCGCGCGCGGTGCCCGGCATCAGCTGCATCAGGCCAAGCGCGCCGACCGGGCTGCCGACGCCTTCGTTGAACTCACTCTCGCGGCGGGCGATCGACAGGGCCAACGCGGTAGGAACCGGCAGGTCCATGTCCGCCAACCCGTGCAGGGGGAAATACAGAGACGGCACGATCATGCCCCGCGTTGCGGCGGTCTTGCCCAGCAGCACTTCGAAATAGGTCTCGTCCTGCGCTTCCAGCGCGGCCCCAAGGCGCGACAGATCCGCGGCGTCCAGCGTCTTGCCCAGCGCGGCAAAGAACAGCACGGCCTTGCCGCGCTCGTCTGCCTCCAGCAGTGCCATGCCTGCGCGGACGAAATCGTTCTGCATCACCGGCGCGTCCTGCCAGTCCCGCGCATCGCCCCGGCCCGTCAGAAACGGATCAAGCGGCACGCCCAGACGTTCAGCCGCCAGCAACCCGTAAAAACTGGTCTGGTGCTGCGCCGCACGGGCATAGGCCATGCGGGCGTCCTTGGTCCGGTTTAGTGCATCCAGCGCCCGGCCCTGCCAATACCCGGCCCGGCCCAATGAAATCGGGCTATCGACCTCTGCCGCGGCATTGTCAAAATGCGTCAGAGCGCGGGCAGGATCATTCAGGAACCGTAGCTGCAGGTAACCCGACAGCCATTCCAGATCCGCATAGGATGCAGCGTTGTCTTGCGGCTGCAAATAATGGTTCGCTGCCAGAACATAGGCCGCCTGATAGTTCCCCTCGCGCATCTGCCAGCGCGCCAGAATGCGGCGCCAACTAGCCCAGCGCCATGGCTCACCCAGCGCCTGCACAGAGGTTGATTGCGCGGCAAGGATAGCGATCGCGTCGGTTTGGCGGCCTTTGCCAGCCAGCCAGTTAAAACGATCATACAGCAGCCCCGGGCTGCTTTGCAGCTCCTCAGGCACGGCATTAATGGCAGCATCAGGGTTGCCCGACTTACGGATCAGCGCAATCCGCGCCTTGACCAGCGCGGCTTGCCCTTCCTCCAGCAATGGCAGCATCAGCTCTGCCTCGGTGGCTTGCCACCGCCACAACAGGGCATCGGTCCGCGCAGCATGCAGATCCGCCAGATCGCGGCCAAAGTTTTCCAGCAGGGCGGTCTGCCCGCTGGCGGTCAAAGGCAGATCAAGCCAAGCGGTGCGCACCGCCTCGCGCGCCGCGGCCGCATCGCCAGCAGCAGTCAGCGCCTGCGCCAGACGCACGGCACCTTCGCCGGTTGTCGGCGCGGCATCGCGGAACCAGTCGATCACGACCTGCTGGTCGAAATCGGCGGGGATCAGTGCCTCTCCTGCGCCGCGCAGGACGTCCTGACCGGGCCAGTCACCATGGGCAGTCTGAAAATCGACGTAATCCTGAAATACCGCATCACCAAACCGCAACCGCTGCCATGTCACAAGGGTGCGGATCGGGTCATCCTGCGGCCCTGCCTTGGCATAGGCATTCAGGAAATCCCGCTTCATCGCGAACTCCACCGCAGCCACGTCGTCTCCAAACACCTGCCCCGAAAGGGGAAGTGGCAAGACAAACATACAGGCTGCGACGGCAAGGCGGCGCACGGCGGAGAACGACATAATGGGTCCCGGGATCACGGTAAGATGCCGTCCATCGTATCTTGCATGCATCGCGATGCAACGCACAATCTTGGCATTGTGCGCAAACCCGTCTAGGGTCCGGGACGTTCTACCGTCCCCCTTTCGGGTCGCCCATTCGCACAAGGTCACAGGTCAATGTTCAAAGGCTCTTACGTCGCACTCGTCACACCGTTTACCAACGGAGATGTCGACCTTGCAGCCCTGAAACGCCTTGTCGACTGGCATGTCGATCAGGGCACGCACGGGCTGGTGCCCGTCGGTACAACCGGGGAGAGCCCGACGCTGACCCATGGCGAACACGATCTGGTCGTCAAGACGGTGGTCGAGCACGCCGCAGGCCGCGTTCCGGTCATCGCAGGGGCCGGGTCCAACAATACGATTGAGACCGTGCGTCTGGTCATTGCCGCCAAGGATGCCGGTGCCGATGCCGCACTGGTCGTGACCCCCTACTACAACAAGCCGACGCAAGCGGGCCTGATCGCGCATTTCAGCGCTGCCGCCGACTGTGGGCTGCCTATCGTGATCTATAACATCCCCGGCCGGTCTGTCGTGGACATGAGCGTCGCAACCATGGCCGAGCTGGCCACACTGCCTATGATCGTTGGCGTCAAGGACGCCACCGGCGATCTGTCCCGCGTTCCCAAGCAGCGGCTGTATTGCGGCAAGGACTTCGTCCAGTTGTCAGGTGAAGACGCGACTGCGCTTGGCTACAACGCCCACGGCGGCGTCGGCTGCATCTCAGTCACCGCCAACATCGCCCCCGCCCTTTGCGCCCAGATGCAAGAGGCGACACTGGTTGGCGACTTCGCCACCGCGCTCGAGCTGACCGACCGTCTGATGCCCCTGCACGAGGCGATCTTCCTCGAGCCCGGCCTCGTCGGCGCGAAATATGGCATGTCCCTGCTAGGCATGGGCAACGAAGACGTGCGCCTGCCACTGGTTGGCCTGACAGACGGGGTCAAGGACCGCATCCGCGCGGGCATGATCCACGCTGGCCTGCTGAACTAGGCCCATTTGGGTCCTCCGGGTGGTTGGGGTGCCTTTGCGGGCCTGCCCGCAAACAGCGTCATCCTCCCGAACGCAGCCAATCCAGCGCGAACGCAACCTCGCCGCAACCGCCAAAACGCGCGGCGCGTGACAGTTCCGCTTGCAACCGCGCCAGCCGCCCGGTGCTCATCGTGACACCGGGTTCTGGCCAGAATGCGCGCACCTCCAGCACCTCGCCCTGCCGCGTCATGTCGATGCGCCCGATGGCACGCTCGCCTTCCCAGACCGGAAAGACATAATAGCCGTAAGCGCGCTGCGCCGCTGGCACGAAAATCTCGATCCGGTAGTGAAAACCGAACAACCATTCCGCCCGCTTACGATCGCGCAGGGCTGGATCAAAGGGCGATAGAATGCGCGCCCTGCTCGCTAATTTTGCAGCCTGATCCAGCACTTCAGGCCGCGCCAGACAGCGCCGCAGCTTACCGTCATCACCCGCCACGTCTAGCGCAATGGCATGACCATCGGCGAGCGCCGCCGTGGCCCAGCACCGGGCCTCGTCCTTGGTCACGACATCCCAAAACGCCGCAATCTCGC
The DNA here is from genome assembly GCA_963926415.1 of uncultured Loktanella sp. Classification (GTDB taxonomy): domain Bacteria; phylum Pseudomonadota; class Alphaproteobacteria; order Rhodobacterales; family Rhodobacteraceae; genus Loktanella. The sequence goes on along the minus strand of CAWUXN010000224.1, from coordinate 447 downwards.
TCGGTGTGGCGAACCCCAACCGGTCCAGCGCGGCATGGCACAGTGCGTCCACAGTCCCTGCCGCATCGCTTGGCACATCCCGCACTGCGCTTGGAATCACCCTCTCCGTCAGGTCATAGACCTTCCGAAACCCCTCCCGTCGCGCGACTGACACCTGCCCACTGCGCCATAGATATTCCAGCGCGGTCTTGCTGGGATGCCAGTCCCACCAGCCGCCCTTGCCGCGTACTTCGCCGCGTCCTACGTCGCCCGACGTGCAACCCCCGTGATCCGCGATCTGGCGCAGCACCGTATCCACCTGGGCGCTAAACCCTTGGGGCCGGTCCTTTTCCCAACGACGTTCCAGCCTTGTCGCATCGCGGGCAAAACGCAGCCGCCAATGCGGCCACAGGTCCATCGGAATAATGGCGGCGTCATGGGTCCAATGTTCGAATACGGCCCGGTCCT
>CAWUXN010000223.1:0-8692 GCA_963926415.1 uncultured Loktanella sp. | reverse complement strand
GACCTTCAGGTGATGAGCCTGAGCGCCAAATTAGAAAAATGCCCAAGGTTCCTAACATGATCAAACCTCAACGGTTGGAGCTTATATTGAATGAAGTAGCATAGCTTTGACTACTTCGGGCTATGTATTGTGGCGCGTCACTTTGTGATGTGATCCTCCAGAAAGTGAGGTGAAGCCTATGTATCACTTTCACCATCTGTTCATGGCATGTCCTGATACCAAACCAAGCTTAACCTATTGATTTTGTGTATTTAAGTAGCGGATTGCAAATCCGTGTAGACCGGTTCGATTCCGGTACTCGCCTCCAAAATTTTCAACAGGTTACGGGACACTGGTATATTAGGGTATCAGTGTTGATTTCCGGGTCGAATTGACCCATTTTTTCATTTCGCGTTAACCCCTCTGCCGTATGATAACCTGATGGAAAGTCATCGAAATTAATGACATCTGGTGGGTCACGTCGGTTCGGAAAACTGGGTCAATTTCTCGCACAATTCAACATGCCGACAGCAGTTTCCTAGTTTGCGAATTTTGCGGTCTGGTGTTTTGAAAATTGAAATATTTTCACCAGACCGCAGAATCTTTAACCTACTGAGCGATCTTTAGTGTGGCCGATTTATTGCGACGACGGCGATCATTTCGACCCGCATACCGGGGCGCGCCAAAGCGACACCGCCGGTCGCGCGCGCGGGTGGCGCATCCCGGTCCACCCAACTATCCCAAATGGCGTTCATTCCCGGAAAGTCTGCCATATCCGCCAACCAGACTTGAACTGAGGCGATATCGGATTTTGTCGCGCCCAACGCGGTCACGACGGCATCCATTTTAATCAGGACTTGCCGGGTTTGCTCTTCGATGTCAGCGCTCAGATCATCGGGGACCTGTCCGGCCAGAAATGCGATGTCGCCGATGCAGACGGCTTGGCTCATTCGGGGGCCGGGGTTCAGGCGTTCAAGTGTCATAGATATTTCCTTGGTGTTTGTTCAGTCGTTGTCTGTTGTCGTCGATCCGGCACCGGCGCGTGACGCCTCTGATGCCGGTACGGTCGTGCGCATGGCCATGGCGTTTAGCGCGGTAATTGTGTCGCTGTCGGTTTGCGGCGCGGCCGAGGTGATTGCTGGCGCGACGGTGCCGAACTGTGCCGTGAGTGTTAGCGAAGCTTGGCGTCCATCAAGCGCTTTGAACGCGTCCACCAGTGCCGTGCGATCACGGCCAAGGCATGCCGATCCACCATCCCATGAAAGGGTGAGCTGGAGGGAAGCGGTTTCAGCGCAGGTGACAAGAAAAGGAAGAAGCAAGACGGGATGGTCAACCGGCCCGATCTTGATTTCACACCCTACACCGACCCCTTCGGGTAAGGCGGCATAGTCGCAAAGCGTTGCACCCAGAGCGATCGGACAAATCGCGCGGCCTGCCGGTGCCTGCCAGTCGCCGGACTTCACAGTTGGGCATAGATCTTGCCATGACCGGCCCTGCGCTTGCGCCAAATGGCGATACAAGTGCTCTGGGCCGTCGAATCCGCGTTGCACCAGCCAAGCTGCAGCGAACCCAGCCTCTTCTGCCAGCCCCCAACTCATGCCAGCACCCCGGGCGGCCTTCATGCACAGCGCCGAGACCTCGTTGCACGACAAGGATGTCGACTGCGCATCGTTGATAAGCGGGAGTGTGTCTCCTCGTGTTTGATCCAGTGCTTCACTCATTGCTGATCACTCTGTCCGATTTCGTCAGGATAGGGCGCACCTTGGAACAGGTTGATCCGCACCCAGCGATCAGATCGCGGGTCGAACCGGCTGGCACCAAAGAACGCCAGCTTGCAGCGCAGCAGGTCGATGGGCAGCATATCGGCCGCAATCAGGTTGTCGCATACCTCTGCGTAGGGATGGTTCTGCGTTATCTGGACCCGCCGCACGACATAGCGGTGTTCGGGATGGGCCAGCAGAAGGGCAGCAACCGGTTCGTCATCGTTGTGGTCCTGCAATGTGGCATGAAGCTCGCTGACAAGGCGCGCGATGCATAGTGGCTGCTCAAGCGGAGCGCCTTCTTCGGATGCACGCTCGCCCAATCGCGGCTCCAGCTTTTCTTCGGAGACGTACCAGAAGCGCGCGACGTTTTCGGGCGCGGTAAAGTCAATCGCGAGGGCCCATCCGTAATGCTCTGCCAAAATACTGCGCAGCTCTCTGACTGTCATCGCGCCGTCCAATCGAAAGGTCGCGGCCTCGTTTGCGCCCATAAGGTCAGAGAGGTCATCGACCAAGTCGCCATGCGGTTCCAGCATCAACGCCAGCAGCGCCTCTTGGCCCTCGTAGGACAGTGCATCCATCCCCCATCGCCATAGCGCATCCCAAGGGCGGTGCTGTTGCGTTGGCCATGTGCTGAACTTTTCAAAGATAAGCTGAAGGTCGCGGCGAAGGTCCTGTAATTTGGGCAATTGGACCGGGTGATCGGATTTCCACGCGGTGGCATTCTGGATCGTCGCATCAAGGATAAAACGCAGTCGGACCATTGCATCCGGCGTCACATCCGCCAGCATACGTACCCGTGCCAAAGCGTCTTCGCGCGCCATGATCCAGTTATTCAGCAGGACCGGATGCCGCACGATGAACGGTGCCATCCCCAGACCCGTGGAATTTCCCACACCCAACATGCGGCGCAAATCAGGGTCGAGCCGCACGGCGCGGTCGCCACCTTGAACAGCGGCCATGTGTTCGACGATGTCGGTGGTAAAGGCGCGGATCAGCCAGACGGTGAGCATCTCGACCTGAAACGGCGCTGCGAGTTCGGGACGCGCAGCGATGTCAGCACGGTCGGCTGCTCCGAACTTTCCGGATCCATAGACAGCGGTGCTCCGCATCAGATAGCCGACGGCTGAAATTTCCTGTGGGTCCGGCTGGCGACCCTCTGACAAGGCCTGAACGACATGATTGAACAACCGGACAGATCGGTTGGCGCGGGCCAGGGTCAATTCGCGATTGCTGATCCGGCCCGCTTCTTGCAGGGGCACATTTGCGCCTAGACGCATGATATCGTCAGGCGATGGATCGCCATCAAACAGCGTAAAAGTTGCATCCCAAGCGGTCGCGATAACGCGGTCGGACCGCATCTCGTCTGGAAGATCGTGGGCAAAGGCCACAAGGCTGTAAATGCGGGGGCCACAGTGCGCGCGATAGACGGCATAGCCGACGCCAGCGGTGTCGACGTCCCAGACCGGTCGATCGACTTGCCAGCCATCGGATTTCATCCGGCGCAAAAGAATACGCAGGAATGAAAGCCGTGTCGGGTGGCTGCATCCCATCCGCGCAAGGCGCATGACCTCTGCCGCCGGGCGTCGCAACGCTGCGATTTCGGAATGCAGATCGGGTTCGAATTGGGACATCTCGATTCCTCCATGCGGTGCGGGACGAAAGCGATGGTGGCGAACTTGTCGTCCGCCACCACCTGTTGTCAGGCGCGTGCGACTTTGGCGGTGCGACCCAGCATCAGTGTGATACGAAGCGCATCCCAAAGCGATGGCAACAGGATCAACGACACCGGCACCGCCGTCACCACGATAAAGCTTTGAAGCTTTCCAATCCCGCCAGCGCCTGTCGAGATCAGGATCAGTGCCATGACACCCATCGCGATGCCCCAAAAGGCGCGCAGCCCGGTCGACGGCTCTCCCTTGGACATCGTGGCCGAGATGACGTAGCTCATTGAGTCGCTGGTTGTTGCGACGAAGAACATCGTAAGCGCCAGAAACAGGATCGACAATATAAGGCCCATCGGCATCGCCTGCGTAATGGCCAACAGACCGGCAGGCAGGTTGAAGCCTTCGAACGGAGCCGAGATGACGCCCGGATCTGCGATCTCGAAGAAGATGCCCGACCCGCCGATGATCGTGAACCAGAAGTTGGTGATCAGTGGTGCTACGATGGACAGCATCAGAATGATCTGGCGGATCGACCGGCCACGGCTAATCCGGGCGATAAAGATAGCCATTAGCGGACCGTACCCCATGAACCAGCCCCAGAAGAACACCGTCCACCAGCCCAGCCAGCCTGGATCACCAAAGACGCCGGCGTCACCGCGGTATAGGGACATTTCAAAAAAGTTGCCCAAGTAGACTTTCATGCCGCCAAAGAAGCCCGAGAAGATGCCGGTGGTCGGTCCTGCAACAAGCATGAATGCCAGCAGGGCAAAGGCGAGGATTACGTTGATTCGGGACAGCAGCTGGATGCCTTTGGCAAGACCGGTAATGGCGGAAATTGTGTAGACTCCGACCAAGGCCAGAACAGCGATCGCCTGCGTTGCGAAATTATCCGGGATGCCCGTCAGCGCGTTCAGCCCATAGGACATTTGGAGCCCCAGAAAGCCGATGGGGCCAACAGTGCCCGCCACAACAGCGATGACGCAGGACGCATCGGCGATCAGGCCGATGGGGCCATTAAGCGCACGGTCACCGAAAACGGGATACAGCAAGGTCCGGGGTGCGAGCGGAAGACCCAGATCATAGTGGTAGTGCATCAGCATCACTGTGGTCAGCGATCCAAGGATCGCCCAAGCCAGAAAACCCCAGTGAAGAAAGCTTTGCGCTAATGCAGCGTCGGCGCGTGCCTGCGGGTCGCCGCTCAGATCGCCAAACAGCGGCGGGGTTGAAAGGAAATGCGCAATAGGCTCGCCTGCAGCCCAGAATACGCCGCCACCTGCCAGCAGAGTGCACATGATCATCGCGCCCCAGCTGAACATTTTGAATTCCGGCACGGCCAAGCCACCCATGACAGTCTTGCTGCCCGGCAAAATGCACAGCAGCAGCCCGATCAGAAAAGTCGCCAGCAGAAGAAACTGCCAATAAAGGCCGAAATAGCGGGCCGAAAAACCAAAGGCCCCATCGACGAGCGAGGACAGCCCCTCGATATCGAACAGCGCGTAGGCGCAGAACAGCAGGATGAACCCGCCCGTGACCGCAAACAGCGGCTTGTCGATCCTCCCGGACAGAATGCCCATGTTCTGTGTATTGTCTTTGCTCATCTGTGTTCCTCCCCGAACGTGATTGTGCACCGCTTTATTGGGCGGCGCTTTGCTGCCTGATCGGTGACGCGGTTTGCGCCCCGAAATTATTCTTAAAAAAGGTGTGCCAGTTTCCCCCCATCACACCGTCAATCGTCGCCGGGTCCAGCCCAGCGGCGCGCAATCCTGTACGCAGGTTGGAAAGGTCGCGATTGTCGCGAAACCAATCGGGCATCGCCGGAAAACCGGGCGCATCTGCACTGCCCTCGCCCAGGTCCACAGCTTTTGTCCAGCGACCGCTGCGCATCCAGTCGACGATGCTGTCGGGCTGATCCTGGCACAGGTCGGTGCCAATTCCGACGCCGCCCGGCCCCAACAGATCGACCGCCTTGGCCGCCATGTCGCACCAGGATTGTAACGTGCAGTCGCTACCGTCCTTCAGGTGATGCGGATAGGCCGACAGCCCCAGCATGCCGCCGCTTTCACCAAGCGCGCGCAGCAGCGCATCGGACTTATTCCGCAGCGCCGGGTGCCAACTGGACAGGTTGGCATGCGTGATCGCAATAGGACGCGCGGAGTGTTCAATGGCCTCGCGGGTGGAGCGTTCGCCAGAATGGCTCATGTCCACGACCAGCCCAACGCGGTTCATCTCGGAGACCACGGCCCGACCCATGCGGGTCAGGCCGGTGTCGTCGTCCTCGTAACAGCCCGACGCCAGAAGCGACTGGTTGTTATAGGTCAACTGCATGAAGCGCAGGCCAAGTGTATGCATCACCTCAACCAGCCCGATGTCGTCCTCGATACACGATGGGTTTTGCGACCCAAAGAAGATCGCAGTGCGTCCGGTTTTACTGGCTAGCGCCACGTCGTCGCCGGTGCGACCTTGAAAGATCAAATCTGGGAACATTTCGAACCAGCGGTTCCACTGCTCGATCACCAGTACCGTTTCGCGAAATGTCTCGTGATAGGTGATCGTCACATGGACCGCATCGACACCACCCGCGCGCATCTGGCGAAAGATCTTCTCGGACCAATTCGCATATTGCAGGCCGTCGATGAGCATGGTCATTCCGGTGTCCCCGCCGCGACGTAGGCGGTTTTGACGGATGTATAGAACTCGGCCGCATAGCTGCCTTGTTCGCGAGGGCCATAGCTGGATGCACCGCGCCCGCCAAAGGGCACATGGTAATCCGTGCCGGCGGTAGGCAGGTTCACCATGACGCATCCGGCCCGCATATTCGCCCGAAAGTGGCTGGCCCGCGCGAGCGACTTGGTCATGATCCCTGCTGTCAGACCGAATTGAGTGTCATTCGCGGCGGCCAGCGCCTGTTCGTAGCTATCGACACGCTGCACGCAGGTGACGGGGGCGAACATCTCTTCGCGGTTGATGGTCATGTCGTTGCGGGTGTTCACAAAGACTGCGGGGTCCATGTAATACCCATCCGTCGCGCGTTCCAAACGGTCGCCGCCGCACAGCAACTCCGCCCCTTCGGACTTGCCGGTTTTGATGTAGCCAAGGTTCTGCGACAGTTGGCTTTCGCTGACCACCGGACCAATCTGGGTGCCATCCTCTAGCGCGTGCCCGACCTTTAGCGCCTTTGCCGCCGCGACCAGCTTCTCGACAAAAGCGTCGTGGACTGACGCGTGCACGATCAGACGGCTGGCGGCGGTGCATTTTTGCCCGGTCCCGCCAAAGGCCGAACCAGCGGCATGCGTGACGGCCAGATCAAGGTCGGCATCGTCCATGACTATCAGCGGATTTTTCGAGCCCATCTCCATCTGGATCTTGGTCATGTTCTGGATCGCGGCTGACGCGATACCGCGTCCGACAGAGACTGAGCCGGTAAAGCTGATCGCATCGACCTGCGCGCTTTCAACTAATCGCTGGCCGACATCACGCCCCGGACCGGACACTAGGTTGAACAGCCCTTTGGGAATGTCTTGGCGCACGATGATCTCTGTCAGGGCAATCGCGCTGGCGGGCGTCGCATTCGCAGGCTTCCAAACCACGGCGTTGCCAAAGGCCAGTGCCGGCGCGATCTTCCATGCCGGGGTTGCGATCGGAAAGTTCCAGGGGCTGATAATGGCGACCACGCCAACCGGCTCGCGGCGCACGTCAATCTCGATACCGGGGCGCACACTTTCGGCCAGATCGCCGTGCTGGCGCAGGACTTCGCCTGCAAAATAGGTAAAAAATTGACCGGCGCGGTAGACCTCGCCCTTGCCTTCGGCCAAGGGCTTACCTTCCTCGCGCGACAACAGGCGCCCAATCTCTTCCGCGCGGGCCATCAATTCGGTGCCGATCGCCACAAGCACATCATGCCGCTTTTGAATGCCCGCTGCCCACCACTGCGGTTGCGCCCGCTGGGCCGCTGCAAGGGCCACTTCCAAATGCGACGCATCGGCCTGCGCGTAGTGCCCGATGAGGTCTGACGTATCAGACGGACTACGGTTTTCGATCGTCGATGCGCCTTCAATCCAGTTTCCGTCGATATAGATTTCAGTGCGCGCGGTCATGGTATTCTCCTGTTTGTCTCAAGAGCTTGTAGACGCCGACTTCCGATTCAGTCATTCGTGAATTATTGAATAAAACTTCAGGTTTTCTGAATGACTATAAAGTTGGAAATGCTGCGTGTGTTCCGTGTAGTTGCGGAGAAGGGCACACTTGCAGCAGCCGCGCGTGTGCTGGGACGGACGCCGTCAGCGGTTTCGATGATGTTGGCACAGTTGGAAGAAAACGTCGGTGCCCCGCTCTTCGAGACCGACCGCAAGAGCCGCCTGACACCATTGGGCCTGCTCGTTTTGGACGAAAGCCGCCGTGCTACAGATGTGTTTGATAAAAGTGCCGAGGCGATCCGGCGCCATGCGATATCCACCGCAGGGATCGTGCGCATTACCGCGGTGCCCTCTGCGACGGTATTACTGTTGCCCGCTGTCATTGAAAATTTTCGCCTGTCGTATCCCGATGTCCGGATCGAGATTAGTGACGCCGACTCTGTTGCCGTGCGACGCCGCATTGAACGAGACGAGGCCGACATAGGCATTTTGTCCGCACCGCAAGGCGACACGTCAGAGGGCGAGCTAATCGTCTGCGACGACCTTGGTATCGTCTGCGCCGAAGGTGGTGCAGTGCATCAGGCCCATCTTGCAACCGGCGGCCAGTCCGATTGGAGCCTTCTGGCGCATGAGCCGTTGATCGCAAATCCGCTGTGCTACCTTGTCGATGATCCAAGGGTGCGTGACTTGATGGCCCGCAGCACTCTTGAGGCCCGCAATACGACAGCGATCCTATCATTTGTACGGCGCGGCCTCGGCGTAAGCATTCTTCCCTTTGATGCCGTCAGAAGCCAACCAGACGGCGTTGAATTCTTTGTGCCCTCACAGCGTATCAGTCGGCGAGAGTTGCGTAAAATCAAGCAAGAAAATGAATACACAAGCGCCCCGGTCGCGGCCTTCTGGGCCCTTTTGCGCGGCAATCCAAATGGCCGCTAATCGTGAGTTTCTGTAATTCAGTCATCTGAATAGATGGTCTCAAACGCTCTCCGACCACCGAATGATTACCCCCTAATTTCGGCGTTGTTGCACAAATCTGTTGAGGGATTCATGTCGTGAATCCAGTGTGGTAGCTGCTCCGCCTGAGCAAGCCGACATCACCGAATTACAAGACCACAAACTGGACTGCCTACAATGAGGCGTTGAAGCGCCGCGG
>CAWUXN010000222.1:0-5316 GCA_963926415.1 uncultured Loktanella sp. | reverse complement strand
ACCGTGCGGTTTACGGCCTGCGCGCAACGCGGGCGCGGCACCAAACCATAGCAAAGCCTGTTTGTTCGAGGATAAAATGTGCAGATTGATGAGAGCGACGGTAAATCCACAATTGATGCCACCGATTTTGCACCCCTTATTGAACTAGCGGCAGACGACTTGCGCCCCCAAATGCGCAATGGCGAGGTCCGCATCTTGTCAGAGTCGGGGGGAAGGCGAAGATGTGGGCCGGCACCGCGTCACTTTTTGGACTCAGCGTTGGCGTGTGCGCCTGACATGCGATGCAGATGGAACTGATTTAAGCGGTCCCGCGCAAGCGGTGGCACGTAACACCATTACGTTCAACGGAAGTGCTACAACCGTTGCTGCTGATCTTTTTCACCCCCGGCCGATCCGCAAAAGCGGCGCTGCATTCAATGCGACAATCTCCGCCAGATAGTTTACTCAATACGTTACGACGCTGCATATTGAGACGATGTCTGTTTCTCGTGCAATCTGCGTCTTGTGAGCTTTTGAAAGGTGTAGTTTAGATGCGAGACGGCAAAGATCTTCGTATTGATTTCGTTGCCGGGCCCGTTGCGCATCGCTTCCGCTTTGGTGGCGGAAGAGGCCAGCCACTGGCAAAGGCTATGGGGCTAACCGACGGCAAAACACCGGCAATTGTTGATGCAACAGCAGGCCTCGGGCGCGACTCTTTTTTGCTGGCATCCCTCGGGGCCAAAGTTATGATGATCGAGCGGTCCCCGAGAATGCACGCGTTGTTGGCCGACGGACTAGAGAGGGCTGCCCAAGAGGGCGGAGAGCTGCAGGAAATTGTCAGCCGGATGACGCTGTTTCTGGGCGACGCGAAGGATCTGTTGCCGCAACTTGATGTCGAGGCTGTGCTGGTTGATCCGATGCATCCCGCTCGCAAAAAGTCAGCACTGGTCAAGCTAGAGCTGCGGCAGGTCCGCGAGATCGTTGGCGAAGACGACAACGCCTTGGAACTCATGCAGGTTGCGCTGCAGTACGCCAAAAAGCGCGTCGTCCTGAAATGGCCTGTCAACGCAGAGCCCATCGCAGGCGTCCGACCATTTTCGCATCAGATCTTCGGAAAGACGATGCGATATGATGTATTCATGAACAGCTGAATGAAAACTGCGCTAGCCCAAACCATTGCAGAACAGCAGAAGCGATGCGCCCCTAGTTTTTTGCCGTGGTCAGTATGCTGCTATCCAACGACCAGACTGTCCCGGACGAGCATTCCCAATACCGCCGCATAGCCGCCCGCGCTCTCAGTCGTGGGACGCAAGCCCGCGAATATCTGATCGTTGGCATGAATGACTACAATTTGTGTCTTCCCCAGCCTTGAATCGTCAACGGTCAAGGCAAGTTTGCTACCATCCGCGGCCTCGGCCCAGATTGTCGATCTCACAAATGGTGGTGTGTCTGCCGTGGTGAACCTCGAACTTCGCGTCACTGGAACGGGTCGCACAGAAATTAACTTTGTCGGTGCGATTTCCGCGGGCGGTCATGTGCTGACCAGCACGGGTTCGGGTAAGGACAGCATCACGGCGACAGCGCCCTTTACTGGTGCAAACTTGTACTTTCTGACTGAAACTGGCAGCGGTGGGTCAGGCGGTCAAGGGTGTGGGCGAGATAGGTCTGTGGATCGAGGCCGTTGAGCTTGGCGATGCCATTTGAACTGCACACAGAACGTGTGACGGGAGCATCGCTTACCTTAAACGAGCACCGGGGCGGCACTAAAGCGTGACAGGTCCAGTTTCGTCGACACCGCACGCGGCTATGCGGCCCAAGGTTTCGTGATGGCGCAGGACTGACTGATGCGTCGAGGTCGCAGAAGCTATTCCTTAGTCCAGCGATACATGGCGACGAAGGTTTGTTATTCCCCAACGCTCTGCGCGTCTTCAGTGAATTCGATCATCAGCGCTGCGAACCGCGCCGATAGGTGGTCGTGCATGGCCTGCCGAGCGGCGGCTGGGTTGCGGGCTGCGATCGCCGCGATCAGGACGTCGTGTTCGCTTTGCGGAACCGCGATTGACGAACGGCTTCGCGCCTTGGCCCGCACGTGTACCCAATCGGGATTTGACCGGATACGATCCAAAAGGGAAAAGGCCGTCAGCAAAGGCCTGTTGCGCGCGCATTGCGCAATGAGCCGGTGTAGCGCCCCATCCCAAAGTTCGATCGTCTGGGGGTCGGCGGCGACTTGCCGCGTGGCCAAGGTGCGCAGGCGCATGATTTCTTCGTCCGTCATTCGCGTAGCACACAAAGCGGCCAACTCTGGCTCGATGCACAAACGCGCTTCCATCACCTGAATGGGATCGGTCTCACCGGCGATGCGCGCTGCCAAATCACCGGTCGGGTCCTGCGGATGACCTGCAAACGTGCCGGAACCTTGCTTGCGCCACACCAGCCCCTCAATCTCCAGCTCGTCCAGAACCTGACGGATCAGGCGACGGGACGTGTCAAATCGTTCGGCAAGGGCGCGTTCGGTGGGCAGGCGGCCATCTGCTGGCAATTCGGTCTCGATCAGGGTCATCAGGCGATGTTTGAGAGGCTGGGTCATGTGTCCACGGCATAAGAGAAACTAGGCTGCCCGGATGCTACCCGCCGCGCCTCGGCTTGTGCAATGGCCGTGTCGATAGGTTCGCGCGTGGGACTGCCGGAAAAGGCGGCGCGTGTCGGCATACCAAGTGTGAAAGGCACGTACCTTTCCTGTGCGACCTGCCACAGGCGGTCCAGCTCGCCCAGCGGATCGGCGTGATCGTCGGCACGCAGCGACAGCCAAGGGTGGTCCTCGCCTCTGTGGATTGTCAGACCAGCCGCTTGCCTGCCACGCTTGTCGCCGCCGGCTGCCTCTCCGGCGCGCATGGCGGCGATCAGACGTTCCGCAAAGGGGCCGGTGGATGCGGCAAAGGCGTCAGAGGTCGCGTTGATGACTTCTGGGCCTGCCAGCATGTTGCCTGCGACGGAATATTTATCGCGGATCAAATGCCCCGCCCAATCGGTGCAATCGCCGCCCGTGTGGGCGGCAAAATGGCCCTGTGCGTCAATCATATGCGCCTGCCTGATGGCCTGCCCGGCGTCGCGCGCGACCAAATCCGCCAATACGCTTTCGGCGCTTTCTGCCTCCAACCGCACCCGCCCTTCGGTGCCCCAGATAGGGTTGCAGAACGCTTGCGATGCGACCGCAGTGCGGGCCCCGACGTAGGCCACAACCGCACCGCAAGCGAAGAACTTGGACGCTACGATCAGACCGATGTCGTCCCCGTCACGTGCAATCAGACTCCAGGTCATGGATTACCGGCCCACTGCATAGGCTTGCATCAAGCGGGGCGTGGCAGCGGCTCGCATGATCCCGTCGGGGTCACGAAGGGCTGCGGTCAGGCGACCCACCGACCACGGCTCTGCCACGTGAACGGTGTGACCGCGCGCGCGCAAATCTGCGATGGTGTAATCGCCAAAGGCGGGCTCTAGCATCATCTCGCCCGGCTTCGCCTCTCGCGGGTAAAAGCTGCCTTGAAAGTGCATCGAATGGAACAGCGGCGCATCCATGCAGGCCTGCAGCTCCATGTCCCAATGCACAAACCGCAGGAACCATACTAGCTGCCACTGATCCTGCTGATCGCCGCCCGGCGTGCCAAAGACCATGCGGCGGCCGTCCATATGCGTCGCCAGCGACGGGGTCAGCGTCGTGCGGGGGCGGCGTCCGGGGGCCAGTGTCGTGGGCAAACCGTCCTCGAGCCAGAACATTTGCGCGCGAGAGTTCAGCGGAAAGCCGAGGCCCGGAATGACCGGATTCGACTGCAACCATCCACCCGACGGCGTCGCGGCAACCATGTTACCCCAGCGGTCGATGATATCCAGATGCACGGTATCGCCGCGCTTTTCGGTCAGGTGCGCCATGGTGGGTTCTTGAGGTGCGGCATCAGCGGCACCAAAGTCACGGGCAGCACGGGCTATATAGGCGTCTGCCTGATGCTCCAGCCCTGGTACGCGGCCCGGACGTTGTTCTGTGCTGGCCTGCGCGCAGATCATCTTTGCGCGTTCCACGTTGTAGGCATCCGAAAGCAGGTATTCCATCGGGATGTTGCTATGCAGCGGATCACCGTAATAGGCTTCTCGGTCCGCATAGGCGAGCTTCATCGCCTCGATCACGGTGTGGATGAAATCCGCGCCCCTCGGGTCCATCGCGGCAAGATCGTGATGCTTGAGGATGGCAAGGGCTTGCAGCAGCACCGGGCCTTGTGACCACGGACCGGTCTTATGGACCGTCCAGCCGTGATAATCGTAGGACAGCGAAGGCTCGTAGGTGGCTTTCCAACCAGCCATGTCGGCCTTGGTCAGGACGCCCATGTGCTTTTGTTCAGATACGTCCATGACGTTGGCCGTCTGCAGATAGGTATCGATGGCGTCTGCGACGAAACCTTCGGACCATTCGCGGCGGGCTGCGTCAATCTGGGCTACGCGATCATCGCTGGCAGCTTCACCAGCGATAACCAAGCGTTCGTACGTGCGCGCAAGATCGGGGTTTTTGAACAGAGTATTCGGCGCGGGGGCCTTGCCGCCCGGCGTCCAGACATCAGCACTGGTAGGCCAGTGTTCAGCGAAATAATCGGCAAGTCCGGCAATCGTGTTGGCGACGCGGGGCAGGATCGGGTGTCCGTCACGGGCGTAACCGATGGCGGGGTCCATCACGTCGCGCAGGCTCATCGTGCCGTGGTCACGCAGCATCAGCATCCAGCCGTCGAACGCGCCGGGGATGACGGTTGCCAGCAGGCCCGAACCGGGGATCAGCTCCAACCCTTGGGCGCGGTAGTGTTCCAGCGTGGCACCGGCAGGGGCCGGGGCTTGCGCGCAGACAACCTGCACGTCCTCGCCTGCCTTTTGAAAGATCGCGGGCATGTCGCCGGCGGGGCCGTTCAGATGCGGCTCTACAATCTGCAAGGTGATGGCGGTGGCAACAGCGGCATCAAAGGCATTGCCGCCGCGTTCCAGAATCGACATGCCGACGGCAGAGGCAATCCAGTGGGTCGAGGTGGCAACGCCGAAGGTGCCGCGGATCTCGGGGCGTGTGGTGAAGGTCATGTTGATCCCTTTAGTGTTCGCGAGGGTCCAAGGCGTCGCGCAGACCGTCGCCCAGAAGGTTAAATCCAAGCACCACAAAGAAAATCGAGATGCCGGGCCAGAGCGCCATCCAGGGTGCTTGGTTCAGAAAGTTCTTTGCCGTGTTCAGCATGGATCCCCACGAGGGCGCGGGCGGTTGCTGGCCGAGGCCCAGAAAAGAGAGCGAGGCTTCGGCAATGATGGCTGTGG
>CAWUXN010000221.1:0-2530 GCA_963926415.1 uncultured Loktanella sp. | reverse complement strand
TTATCCGACTTCCAAAACTTCCAGGTCTCTCAACCCGCCGTCTCGTCCGCCGCTCCGTGTCTGCGTTTCCGCGTTTCCGGTAAAGGGGCTTCTACGGTTAGTGAACTAAGGGCGCAAGCGAAAAAATCAGATCTTTTGCGATTTCCTCGAACCTTTCGCAAAACGCCTAATAATTGGGCAAATGTTCGCTTGCGCCTCCCCCTCGCCCAGTTACCGCTTTCCCTTCATCGCAGCGGCCAAGGCCTGTGCCATTGCGCTGTTGCCCGCATCCGCCATAGGCGTCGCTGGCTTGGCGTTCCGCGGCCCACCCCGGTCACTGCGGCCCGGCTTGCTTTGCGCAGGTGCTGCAGGTGTGCCCGCGTTGTCGCTGCGCATGGTCAGACCGATGCGTTTGCGCGGCACATCGACTTCGGTCACGCGGACCCGGACAACATCACCGGCTTTAACAATCTCGTGCGGGTCCTTGATGAACTTGTCGGCCAGCTGACTGACATGGACCAGGCCGTCCTGATGCACGCCGATATCCACAAAGGCCCCAAAGGCTGCGACGTTGGTGACCGTTCCTTCCAGTGACATGCCGGGTTTCAGATCAGTGATACTATTGATTCCGTCGGCAAAGGTTGCCGTCTTAAAGTCGGGTCGCGGGTCGCGGCCGGGCTTTTCCAGCTCGCTGAGGATATCGCGGACCGTCGGCAGGCCGAAGGTGTCGTCCACAAACTGTTCCGCCTGCACGCCGGATAGCGCGGCGGCGTCCCCCATGATCGCGCGCAGGTCACGCCCACAGGCCTGCACGATGCGCCGGGCGACGCCATAAGCCTCTGGGTGAACCGAGGACGCATCAAGCGGTTCGGTCCCGTCCCTTACCCGCAAAAAGCCGGCGCATTGCTCAAATGCTTTGGGCCCTAGGCCGCCAACCTTCAGTAACGCCTTGCGAGAGGCAAATGCGCCATTCAGGTTGCGGTGGCTAACAATGGCCTGCGCCAGTGTCGGGCCAACCCCGGCCACACGCGCCAACAAAGGGGCGGAGGCCATATTCAGGTCCACACCGACAGCGTTCACCGCATCTTCGACCACCGCGTCCAGCGATTGCGCCAGACGGCGCTGGTCGACGTCGTGCTGATACTGGCCGACGCCAATCGCCTCTGGCGCGATCTTGACCAGTTCGGCCAGCGGATCCTGCAAGCGGCGGGCAATGGACACCGCGCCGCGAATTGAGACGTCGAGATCGGGAAATTCCTTCGCCGCCAGTTCAGAGGCGGAATAGACCGAGGCCCCCGCCTCTGACACGATTACCTTGAATGGGCGCGGGCCTGCGGGCAGCGCCTTGATCACGTCATCCACCATTCTTTCAGATTCGCGGCTGGCCGTGCCGTTGCCGATGGCAACCAACCCTACGCCGTGGCGCTGGATCAGGTCAGCAATGGTGGCAGAGGCCCCGCGCAGATCGTTGCGCGGCTGGAAAGGATAGATCGTCGCCGTGTCCAGCACCTTGCCGGTTTCATCCACTACAGCAATCTTGCACCCTGTCCGGATGCCGGGATCAAGCCCCAACGTCCGCTTGGCCCCCGCAGGTGCCGCGAGCAGCAGATCACGCAGGTTGCGGGCAAAGACATCAATTGCGGAGTCATGAGCGCGTTTGCGCAAATCGCCCATAAGGTCCATGAACATCGTCAGGCTCAGCTTGACCTTCCACGCCCAAGTGACCGCATCCCGCAGCCAAATATCGCCGGGGGCCTGCCCCTTGATCCCGATCCGCGATGCGATGACATCCAGAATACGCGGCAGGACGACTTCGGGGTCGGGCGAGATATCGACAATGACGACTTCCTCTTTCGAGGCACGCAAGATTGCCAGCGCGCGGTGCGACGGAATGCGCGCCCACTTTTCGCGGTGATCGAAGTAGTCAGAGAATTTCGCCCCCGCCTCTTCCTTGCCCGCGATAACCTTAGCGGTGATCTCTGCCTCTTCTTGCATGATCTGCCGCAGACGGCCTAGTAGGGCCGCGTCCTCTGCCAGCTCTTCGATCAGGATATCGCGCGCGCCGGACAACGCGTCCTTGGCGGTCAGCACATCTTCGGTAAGATAAGTCTGCGCGGTGGCGGCGGGATCAAGGCTGCGATCATCGACAATCGCGCGCAGCAAGGGTTCAAGACCATTTTCCCGGGCAATCATCGCCTTCGTGCGCCGCTTGGGTTTAAACGGTAGATACAGGTCCTCCAGCGTGGCCTTGGTATCCGCAGTCGCGATGGCGCGGGTAAGCGCGTCGGTCATCTTGCCCTGCTCGTTGATCGACGACGCAATCGCGGCGCGGCGCTTTTCCAGCTCTCGCAGATACGATAGACGGTCGTTCAGATTGCGAAGCTGTGTGTCGTCCAACCCGCCCGTCACCTCTTTACGGTAACGCGCGACAAAGGGGACGGTCGCCCCGCCATCCAGCAGCCCCACGGCGGCGCTGACTTGATCGGGACGCGCCCCGATTTCGGTGGCAATGGTGCGGTTGATGCGAACTGTAACGGGGTCCAAGGGGCAG
>CAWUXN010000220.1:0-9153 GCA_963926415.1 uncultured Loktanella sp. | reverse complement strand
CGCCGCCTCCTGCGCAGTCACGGTCTTGTGCCGACCTGCGTATTCGGCGGTGAACGCCGTCTGCACCGTGCCGGGATGCAGCGCCACGACGATGCTGTCCTTATGACTACGCCCCACCTCAATCGCCGCGCCATGGACGATTTGGTTCAGCGCCGCCTTGGACGCGCGATAGGAATACCAGCCGCCGATCCGGTTATCGCCAATCGACCCGACCCGCGCCGACAACACCGCACAAACGCTACGCCCACTGCGCGGCAGCAACCGGGGCAGATGCCGCAAAATCAACGCAGGCCCAATCGCATTGACGGCCATCACCTCTGCCATCGCGCCCGCATCAATTGCGTCCAGCGACTTCTCGGGCGTGCCCAGCACCCCGACCGCCACAAAGATCAGATCAAACGGCCCAGATACCCCGCCCAGCACCGCATCGACCGACCCTGCATCCGTCACATCCAGCCCCTCTGCACTGCGCGACAGCGTAACAACTTCATCGCCACTATACCGCAGGGCCTGCGTAACAGCCTGCCCAATTCCGCCCGACGCCCCGATCACCAAAGCCTTCATCGCCCGTCCTTTCATCTACCCAACTGCGATCTAGCCCCCTCGCCTGCGTGGTCCATCCTTTATCTGGCCAAACAAACTCCTGGTGTGGCCGCCCAGCGCCCTCAATTCCCCTCTTTCATCCCGCGAAACGCGCGTTATACTTGCCTCCATGACAACGCGCCGCATCACTTTGGATTTCAGCCTGCGTAACCTACGCCTGAACCACGCCTGAGCGTGCCCTTCGGCGCGACCGCTCGATAGGTGACAGCGCCGAATACCCCCCACAGATCAAGTTCAGGACCAAAGACCATGACCGACCGCGTTCTCATTTTCGACACCACCCTTCGCGATGGCGAGCAATCCCCCGGTGCCACGATGACCCACGCTGAAAAGCTGGAAATCGCAGGCATGCTGGACGACATGGGCGTCGATATCATCGAGGCCGGGTTTCCCATCGCATCAGAGGGCGACTTTGCCGCCGTTGCCGCCATTGCCAAGGCATCGCGCGATGCTACGATCTGCGGGTTGTCCCGTGCGAATTTCAAAGACATCGACCGCTGCTGGGAAGCGGTGAAGCACGCCAAAAAGCCGCGCATTCACACCTTCATCGGCACCTCGCCCTTGCACCGGGCGATCCCGAACCTGACCATGGATCAGATGGCCGAACGCATCCACGACTGCGTCACGCACGCCCGCAATCTGTGCGAAGACGTGCAGTGGTCGTCGATGGACGCGACCCGGACCGAGTGGGACTTCCTGAAGCGCACGGTCGAAATCGCGATCAATGCCGGCGCGACCACGATCAACATTCCCGATACCGTCGGCTATACCGCCCCCGTCGAATCCGCCGACCTGATCCGCCGTCTGATTGCCGAATGTGAAGGCGGGCGCGATGTGATCTTTGCCACGCATTGCCACAACGACCTTGGCATGGCGACGGCCAACAGCCTTGCCGCCGTCGAGGGCGGCGCGCGTCAGATCGAATGTACGATCAACGGTCTGGGCGAACGCGCAGGCAACACCGCGCTGGAAGAGGTCGTGATGGCCATGAAGGTCCGGTCTGACATCTTGCCGTTCCATTCGAACGTGGACAGCAAAAAGATCATGGCGATCTCTCGCCGCGTAGCTACCGTGTCGGGCTTTCCGGTGCAGTTCAACAAGGCCATCGTCGGCAAAAACGCCTTTGCTCACGAATCCGGCATACACCAGGACGGCATGCTGAAAAACGCCGAGACGTTCGAGATCATGCGCCCCACCGACGTGGGCTTGACCGAGACGTCCCTTGTCATGGGCAAACATTCGGGCCGCGCAGCGCTGCGCTTGAAACTGGCAGAGCTTGGCTATGAATTGGCCGACAACCAGCTTGCCGACGTCTTTGTCCGTTTTAAGGAACTTGCCGACCGCAAAAAAGAGGTTTTCGAGGACGACCTTGTCGCCCTGATGCGCCAGAACGATGCGGTCGAGGATCGGATCAAGCTGAAATCCCTGCGCGTGGTCTGCGGCACCGACGGCCCTCAGACGGCTGACATCGTGCTGACGATTGATGGCGAGGAAAAGTCCGCCCACACCACCGGTGACGGCCCCGTCGATTCCGCTTTCAACGCGGTCAAGGCTCTGTTCGATCACAAGGCGCGGCTGCAGCTGTATCAGGTCCACGCTGTAACCGAAGGCACCGATGCACAGGCCACGGTCAGCGTCCGGTTGGAAGAAGATGGCCGTATCGCCACAGGCCAATCGGCGGATACGGACACCGTCGTAGCGTCCACCAAGGCGTATATCAACGCGCTGAACCGCTTGATCGTACGCCGCCAAAAAACCACGCCAGATTACGACACCAAGGGCGTCAGCTACAAGGACGTGGGGGCCTGATCCACAGCGGCGGGCAGTGATACTACAACTGCCCGCCACATTGCGTCACAGGTTGTCCAGCGTGGACAGGACGGCATCGCCCGCGCCAAGCGCTCTGACAATCACGCCATGCAGCTCGTCCGGATAAAGCGCCGTCAGCCACGCCAAGTCTGGAATATTGGTCACCTGTTCCAGATTGCGCACGATAGAGCTGTCGAAGAACGTTCTGTCCCACACCCTTTAGAAAATCATGGCGTCGAAGCTGCAATCCCCCAGCTTGACCAGCAGGATCTGCTTGAGCGTCAACTGCGTGTCTGCGGTCATGTCCCCCATGGTGGACTGCGTTTCAACCGCATAGGTCAGCGTCTCGCCCACCTTGGGCGGAAAGGCGGTTGGCAAAGGCGTCGTCACACCTGTTTCCGTCTGCTTGCCATTGGTCCACCACGCCCGGTAGCAAAAAAACCCGTGATGCAGCTAAGTCAGGCCCTGACTGCCCACAACTTCCCCCGTCTGGCCCGGCATCGACAGGATCAGTAGCCCTTCGCCGCCAGATGTATCGCGCGTTGCCCACCATCATACCCTAAGCCAGAACTCATAATTCCGATCTGAAGGTCCGCGCGCGTCAGGCAGGCTGCGTTGACTAATCCCGCGGCTAGAACGAGCATGATGAGGGTTGTTTTGATCACCTTAAAATCCTGACGACCGTTACCCCCCCCTGACACCAGTGGTTCGAAGCGGCATAGGCACCGTTTCAAGCCAGCCTTCATCACTGCAGTCCGATTGGAACAAAAACGAAAAAATGTTGAAAAATTGCAATTTAGACGGCTAATTGACCTAATAAATAAATTAAAAAGTTTTAAAAACCATAGTGGCAAAATAGCGCCACATCGCTGCCAACCGGGGGCTTTCATTCCACCAAGGCTTGTCCTTATAAAGCACAAGCCTAGCGGCACCGGGAATCGCTTGGCAAATCTGCTTTTGCGACTTTGGGAAGGCCACTACACATGGCGATCTGGAACAGTTTGTTTTCATCCGACATGGCGATCGACCTTGGGACAGCAAACACGCTGATCTACATCAAGGGTCGCGGCATCGTGCTGTCGGAACCGTCCGTCGTCGCTTATCATGTTAAGGATGGCGTCAAAAAAGTGATCGCTGTGGGCGAGGACGCCAAGCTCATGCTGGGCCGCACACCTGGCAGCATCGAGGCGATCCGCCCGATGCGCGATGGTGTGATCGCAGACTTTGACGTCGCCGAAGAGATGATCAAATACTTCATCCGCAAGGTCGCCAAGCGCTCCACCTTCTCCAAGCCCAAAATCATTGTCTGCGTGCCACACGGCGCGACGCCCGTTGAAAAGCGCGCGATCCGCCAGTCGGTCTTGTCCGCTGGTGCCCGCCGCGCGGGCCTGATTGCTGAACCCATTGCAGCCGCCATCGGTGCTGGCATGCCCATCACCGACCCGACCGGTAACATGGTCGTCGATATAGGTGGCGGCACAACCGAAGTCGCTGTGCTGTCGCTGGGCGATATCGTCTACGCTCGGTCGGTCCGCGTAGGCGGCGACCGCATGGACGAGGCTATCATAAACTACCTGCGCCGCCAGCATAACCTGCTGATCGGTGAATCCACGGCAGAGCGCATCAAGACCAGCATCGGCACCGCCCGCATGCCCGACGACGGGCGCGGTGCATCGATGCATATCCGTGGCCGCGACCTTCTGAACGGCGTGCCCAAAGAAACCGAGATTTCGCAGGCCCAGGTCGCCGAAGCGCTGGCCGAACCCGTGCAGCAAATCTGCGAGGCCGTGATGACCGCGCTGGAAGCGACCCCGCCGGATCTGGCCGCCGACATCGTGGACCGCGGCGTCATGTTGACCGGTGGCGGCGCGCTTCTGGGCCAGCTTGATCTGGCGCTGCGCGAACAGACGGGTCTGGCGGTCTCTGTGGCCGACGAGTCGCTGAATTGCGTGGCGCTTGGCACCGGAAAGGCGCTGGAATACGAAAAGCTGCTGCGCCACGTCATTGACTACGACAGCTAAGCCCTAACCCCGAAAGGGCGCTGACCCTTGGCCCGCGATCCCAACACCCACGACAACTTTATCGCCCCGATCCGCAGACTGCTGGTCGGGGTTGGTGTTGTTGTGCTGCTGGGTATCTTTCTAGTCTGGCGCATCGATAGCCCTCGCGTGGAACGGTTCCGCGCCGCCGTGATCGACCGGATCGTGCCGTCGTTCAATTGGGCCATGGTCCCGGTGACGGGGGCGGTGGAACTAGTCGATGATTTTCGCAGCTATTCCGCACTCAGCGAGCAAAACTCCAACCTGCGCCGCGAGTTGCAGCAGATGAAAGCGTGGAAAGAGGCGGCTCTGCAGCTGGAGCAGGAAAACGCCCGCCTGCTGGAACTAAACAACGTCCGCCTTGATCCGCAGCTTACTTTTATCACTGGCGTCGTCATGACGGACTCCGGGTCCCCATTCCGGCAATCGGTTCTGCTGAATGTGGGCCACCGCGATGGCATCGTTGATGGCTGGCCCGCGATGGACGGTATCGGCCTAGTCGGGCGGATCAGCGGTGTCGGGCGCAGCACATCGCGCGTGATCCTACTGACCGATACGTCCAGCCGCATCCCCGTGACGATCCAGCCGTCGGGGCAAAAGGCCATTCTGGCGGGCGACAATACGCTGAACCCGCCGCTGGAGTTTCTGGAGAATACAGATTCCGTGCGCCCCGGCGACCGAGTCGTGTCGTCCGGTGACGGCGGGGTTTTTCCGGCTGATCTGTTAATCGGTCAGGTTGCCCTTGGCAGCGACCGCCGCCTGCGGGTGCGGTTAGCCGCAGATTACAGCCGCCTGGAATTCTTGCGCATTCTGCGCGCCCACGCCCACCAAGACATCAGCGATCCTGGCGGTCTGCTGATCCCCGAGGAGGCACTAATAGGTCCGGTCCTACCGCGTACGGCGCAAGCGGGCAACGATGGCTGAAAGCCCCGCCGCACGCATCTGGATCGGGCGGGCCGTGTTTCTGGCGCTGGCGACTGCAGTAATCTTTGTCCAGCTTTTGCCGCTGGATACCGCGCCGCCCACTTGGGCAGCGCCGGACCTACTACTGTTGATGTCACTGGCCTGGGTAGCCCGCCGGCCTGAGTTCCTGCCGTTCGGCGTTGTCTTTGCCGTGTTTCTACTGACTGACCTGTTGTTCCAGCGCCCACCGGGTCTGTGGGCGGCGCTGGTCGTGGTCCTCACCGAGACCCTGCGATCACGCTCTCGTGGTCTGCGCAACGTGCCTTTAGTGCTGGAATGGGGTACAGTCGCCTTTGGGATCGTCGCGATCACGCTGGCTAACCGTTTGGTGCTGGCGATCATGTTGACCCCGCAAGCGCCGCTGACCCTGACCCTGATCCAGATGGTGATGACCATCATGATCTATCCGGTAGTCGTGCTGGTGGCGCAGGTTCTTTTTGGTTTGACCCGGCCTGCGCCTGGTCAGGTGGACAGTCTGGGGCATCGGTTATGAAGCGACCCGTCAAGGATATCGAACAATCCTCGCGCCGGATCAGCCGTCGTGCGCTGATCCTTGGGTCAGCTCAATTGAGCGTGGCGGGTTTGCTGGGCTGGCGAATGCAGTCGATGCAGATTGAACAGGCCGATCAGTTCCGCCTGCTGGCCGAAGAAAACCGAATCAATGTGCGTCTGCTGCCGCCCGCGCGCGGTCTGATCTTTGACCGCAACGGCATCCCGCTGGCCGCCAACGAACAGAACTACCGCGTTGTTATGGTGCAAGAAGACGCAGGCGACATCGATATCGTTCTGGAGCGCCTGCAAACCATCGTCGATATCGACCCCGCCGACATCGCCCGCGCCAAGGAAGACATGCGCAAGCTGTCGTCCTTCGTGTCCGTCACCATCACCGACCGCCTGCGCTGGGAAGACGTTGCCAAGATCAACGTCAACGCCCCCGCCCTGCCCGGAGTCAGCGCAGAGGTCGGCCTGTCCCGCCATTATCCCTACGGCGCGGATGTGGGCCACGTCGTCGGCTATGTCGGCCCGGTCAGCGACTATGATCTGGCCCGGATCGAAGATCAGGACCCGCTGCTGCAAATCCCGAAATTCCAAATCGGCAAGACCGGGGTTGAGAACAAGCTGGAGCACACCCTGCGCGGCTCAGCTGGCACCAAGCGGATCGAGGTGAACGCCCTTGGCCGCGTGATGCGCGAATTGGACCGTCAAGAAGGTTTGGCCGGCAAGGACATCCAGCTAACACTGGACGAGCGTCTGCAATCTTATGCGCAGGCGCGGATGGATGGCGAAAGTAGCGGCGCGGTCGTGATCGATCTGGAAACTGGCGATTTGCGGGCCATCGCCTCTGCGCCTTCCTTCGATCCGAACCTTTTCGTGCGCGGCATATCGGTTAAGGCCTGGACCGACCTGAACGAAAACAAATACCGTCCGCTCGCGGCCAAGGCCGTGCAGGGTGCCTATCCGCCGGGATCGACCTTTAAAATGGTTACAGGCCTCGCGGCGCTTGAAGCTGGTGCGATCAGCCCCGAGGAAACTGTCTATTGCAAAGGCTGGACAGAGGTCGGCGGCACGCGGTTCCACTGCTGGAAAAGTGGTGGCCACGGAAACGTCAATTTCCACGATAGTCTGAAATTTTCCTGCGACTGCTATTACTATGAGGTCAGCCAGCGCGTCGGAATCGACAAGATCGCCGAAATGGCCCGCAAGATGGGCATCGGGATCAAGCATGATCTGCCGCTGTCTGCCGTGTCCTCAGGCCTTGCGCCGGACAAGACATGGAAGACCGAAGTGCGCGGCGAGGCTTGGCGCATCGGCGATACTGTCAACGCGTCCATCGGTCAGGGCTATGTGCTGGCCTCGCCCTTGCAGCTGGCGATCATGACTGCGCGGATTGCGACCGGCAAGATGGTGACCCCGCGCCTTGTGAAATCCATCGACGGCATCGAGGAACCCAGCGGTATCGGCGAATCCCTCGGCATAAACGAAAACATGCTGCGCCGCTGCCGCCAGTCCATGGACGCCGTGGTCAACGACCGGCGCGGCACCGGAGCGCGCGCCAAGATCCTGACCGCAGGATTCGAAATGGCGGGCAAGACCGGCACGTCACAGGTCCGCCGCATCACGGCTGACGAACGCGCCCGCGGCGTCACCCGCAACGAGGACCTGCCTTGGGAACGGCGCGACCACGCTCTGTTTGTGTGCTTTGCCCCGATCGACAATCCTAAATTCGCGGTTGCAGTCGTAGTCGAACACGGCGGCGGCGGATCCACCGCGGCATCGCCCATCGCGCGGGACATCATGCTGCAGGCCCTTTACGATGGCCCGCCCCCGCTAGAGGCTTATCCCTCTGCCGACCGGGGCCGTATCGAAGAGCAGCAAAAGCGGATCGCAGAGCGGATCATCCAGATCAAACCCGTGCAGGACCGCGTATAACATGAGCTATCTGGCGCATAACACGCAGTTTGTTCCCACCGGGTTTCGCAAGATCCTCTATCTGAACTGGCCCGTCATCATCCTCCTGGCGGCGGTCGCGTCGGCCGGGTTCGTCATGCTGTATTCCGTCGCCGGCGGATCGGCGCAACCGTGGATGGAGCCACAACTGAAGCGGTTTATTGTCGGGATGATCCTGATGATCTGGGTCGGCATGGTACCAATCTGGTTCTGGCGCAACATGGCAGGCCTTGCCTTTGCTGTGTCGGTCATCTTGCTGGTGGCGGTAGAATTCTTTGGGGCCATCGGCATGGGCGCGCAGCGCTGGATCGATCTGGGCTTCATGCGCCTGCAACCGTCAGAGCTGACAAAGATCACACTCGTGATGTTTCTGGCCGCCTATTATGACTGGCTGCCCACCAACAAGACGTCTCACCCGCTGTGGGTCGCGCTACCGGTCATTTTCATCCTCGTGCCGACGGCGCTGGTGCTGAAACAGCCCGACCTTGGCACTGCCCTGCTGCTGTTGTTCGGCGGCGGCGCGGTGATGTTTCTGGCCGGCGTGCACTGGGCCTATTTCGCGACGGTCATCGGCGCGGGCGTCGGTGCGGTTTATGCGGTCTTTGTTAGCCGCGGCACGACGTGGCAGTTGCTGAAGGACTATCAGTTCCGGCGGATCGATACCTTTCTGGACCCCAGCAATGACCCCCTTGGTGCGGGTTATCACATCACGCAGGCTAAAATCGCTTTGGGGTCCGGCGGCTGGACGGGTCGCGGGTTCATGCAAGGCACGCAAAGCCGGCTGAATTTTCTGCCTGAGAAACACACTGACTTTATCTTTACGACTTTGGCCGAAGAGTTCGGCTTTGTCGGGGCGTTTTCGCTGCTGATCCTTTACGTGCTGATCATCGTATTCTGCGTCGCCTCTGCAATGAATAACAAGGACCGCTTTTCAGCGCTGCTAACGATGGGGATCGCGATGACGTTCTTTTTATTTTTCTCAGTCAATATGGCAATGGTCACGGGCCTTGCCCCCGTGGTCGGAGTGCCACTGCCGCTGGTCAGCTATGGCGGGTCTGCGATGCTGGTGCTGCTGGTGGCCTTCGGCCTTGTGCAATCCGCCCATGTGCATAAACCGCGATGATCAAGGTGCTGTTTTCCGCCCGCCCCGCCGCTTGGGATGAATACGAGGCCCCGCTGCGCCGCGCCTTTGACGCCGCCGGGCTGGACTGCGACCTGTCCCTCGATCACGCGCCGCAGGACACGCAATACATCGTCTTTGCCCCCAACGGACCGGTCAAGGATTTCACGC
>CAWUXN010000219.1:0-3227 GCA_963926415.1 uncultured Loktanella sp. | reverse complement strand
GTGTCTATCACCCACAGCTGGGCGGGCATGATCGACACTCTGCCCGACATCGTGCCGGTCGTCGACCACGTCGACCAACTGCCCGGTCTGGTGGTCTGCACCGGCATGTGCGGCCATGGATTTGGTATCGGTCCGGCCTTTGGCCTGATCGCCGCGCGGCTGGCGATGGGGCAGGACCCCTTGTTCGATCTGACTCGCTTCCGCCTGTCGCGCTTCAGCGACGGATCAAAACTGATCGCTGGCCCGAATTTGTAACCTCTGCTCCTTGCAGCAATGCAGGGCCGGTGACAGGATTAAACTTAGAATGGAGACCTCAACATGCCCGTCAAGAACCGCTTTGCCGAACTGCTGCCCGATATCACCGCGATCCGCCGTGACCTGCACGAACACCCCGAGATTCTGTTTGAAACATACCGCACCGCCAAGGTGGTCGCTGACCGCCTGACCGCCATCGGCTGCGACGAGGTCGTCACCGGCATCGGCCGCACCGGCGTTGTGGGCGTGATCAAGGGCAAGACCGACACCCAACGCCGCACCATTGGGTTGCGCGCCGACATGGATGCGCTGCCGATCCTAGAGGCGACGGGCCTGCCCTATGCTAGCAAAACTCCCGGCGCGATGCACGCCTGCGGCCACGACGGCCACACGGCCCTGCTGATGGGCGCAGCGCAATATCTGGCGGAAACGCGCAATTTCGACGGCACGGTCGTCGTGATCTTTCAGCCCGCCGAAGAAGGCGGCGCGGGCGGCAAGGAAATGTGCGACGACGGCATGATGGACCGCTGGTCGATCGACGAGGTCTACGGCATGCACAATTGGCCTGGTATGCCACTTGGCAAGTTCGGCATCCGCGCAGGTGCTTTCTTTGCTGCGACCGACCAATTTGAGATCACGGTCGAAGGGAAAGGCGGCCACGCCGCCAAACCCCAGGAAACTATCGACAGCACACTGATCGCGTCCCACGTTGTCGTCGCGCTGCAATCCATCGCCTCGCGCAATGCCGACCCAACCGATCAGGTGGTCGTCTCGGTCACTAGTATCGAGAGCAGCAGCAAGGCGTTCAACGTGATCGCCCAACGGGTCATGCTGAAAGGCACCGTCCGCACAATGTCTAAAGACATGCGCATACTTGCAGAAACCCGACTAAAAGCTCTGGCAACAGGCACAGCAAGCGCTTTTGGTGCCTTGGCGGATGTGAACTACATCAAAGGCTATCCGGTCATGATTAACAGTCCGGAACAGACCGAATTTGCAGCCGAAGTCGCACGCAGCGTATCTGGTGACTGCGCCGAGGCCCCCCTGGTCATGGGCGGTGAAGACTTCGCCTTCATGCTCGAAGAACGTCCCGGTGCCTATATTCTTGTCGGCAATGGCGAAGGGGCCAGCGTGCACCACCCCGAATACAACTTCAACGATGATGCGATTCCAGCGGGCTGCAGCTGGTGGGCTGAAATCGTCGAAAAGCGAATGCCTGCTGCGTAAAGTATTGGCTCCTACGAAGCCATGCCTCCGGCTGAGGTATTTAAGACGAGAAGAAGAGTGGAACTGACGATATCTTGGTCCGTCTTCTTCTCGTCAGAAATATCTTCGGGGGTCTTGGGGCAGGCAGCCCCCGGTCCGACCCATCAAGCTGCGCTTCCGGCCAGTAAACTGCGATAAATCCCAATCAGCGACTGTGCCTCGTCTGCAATGCGAAAGCCGTGTTGGGCGCGCGGACGGCAGGCGGCTTGCCAGCGGGACAGCCGAGCAGGGTTGGACAGGACGTCGTCCAGCGCGGCGATTAGGGCTGGGGTGTCGTCTGTAGGGATGACGGTGCCGGTGATGTCCTCGGCGACGATCTCGGCAAAGGCTCCGGTGCGGGTGGCGATGGAGGGGACGCCGCAGGCGGCGGCTTCCAGTGGGGTCAGGCCGAAGCCTTCGTGGCGTTGTGGCGCGACGTAAAGGTCTAGCGCGGCGTACCAAGGTGCGGTGGCGTCGGCGGGGACTTCGGGAAGAAAGCGCAGACGGTCGGTTAGCCTGTGGCCTGCGACGCGGTCGCGCAGGGCTTGCATGAACGGCTTATCCTTGCCCACGGCGCGGCCCATCACAAGGGCAATCGCGCTGGGGTGGCGCCGCAGGGCGTCCAGCATCGCCTCGACAAAGATATCGGTCCCTTTGGAAGGGCGGATGCGGCCATAGCAGCCGATCAGCAGGGCATCCACCGGTAGGCCAAGGCGCGCCCGCAGGCCGGCTTTGTCTGTGCTGGGCGCAAAGGTGTCGGTGTCGATTCCGTGATGGATCACAGTCGATGGCACCTCCAGATAGGCCTGCGTCAGGGCCGATGTTGCGACAACGGCGTCCATCTGTGCGATCAGCCAGCGGGTCAGGCAGGTATGCTTGCGCTGCGATGCCGAGGTGAACATCAGCTTTAAATCTTTGCGCAGCAGGTGTTTCAGTCCTAGGCCGGCCAACATCTCGATATTGCGGCGCGCGTGCCACACGCGGGGGCCGCCGCCGGGGGCGTGGCGGGACATGATCAGCAAACGATGCAATGGGATTAGCGGCACGCTGGCGGGCAGCACCGGGCCGGTCGCGGCGATGGCGATATTGCGCGCCTGCAGCGGCACCAGCCGGATCACGGTTGAGGTCACGCCGGACAACCGCCGCTTTAAATTCGGCGCGATCACTGAAATCGTGTTGGCATCACAGATCATGCGGTGCCCTTCGGGGGCAGCAGGGCTATCAACTCTGTCACGATGCGGGCGAGATCGTCGCCCTGTTCGGCGGCGCAGGCGGCGGCATTGTCGGCCATGTCGCGGCCGATCTGCGGATCGTTTAGCATGCCTTGCAGCGCATCCGTCAGCTGATCGGGCCGCAATCTAGTATACGCACCGCGCGCGTCCGCCAGCATTTGCCAGTCATCGGCGCAGTTTTGCAGGTAGGGCCCGGTCAGAAGGGCAGTGCCCAAGGGGGCGGCCTCCCACGGGTTGTGGCCGCCGTTCGGTGTCAGGGAGCCACCAACAAAGGTGAGCGGCGCTGTGCGATACCATAGGCCCATCTCTCCCAGTGTGTCGGCCAGATAGACCTGCGCACTGGGGGCTTCGCCTTTGCTGCGACGGGTCAGAGCGAGGCCAGCATCGGCGATCATCCGGGCGACGCGGCCAGCACGGTCGGGATGACGCGGGGCAAGGATCAGACACAGGTCGGGGGCGGTTGCGAGCAAGGTCTTGTGGACCTCCAGCAGCAAG
>CAWUXN010000218.1:0-3366 GCA_963926415.1 uncultured Loktanella sp. | reverse complement strand
GTCCTGCTCGACATACCCAACCGCCATTCCAGCAGGCCTTTGTGACCTGTCTTTGGTTATATGCCACTTGTAGGTGGCACCCCTTAACCGGGGTTAATTCCTAATATTTGCAGGGCCGCGTTCACCAACCCGCATAATTTCCCACTCTAGCGTGATCTGGGCGGAATCGTAAACCATTTTCCGCACCAACTCGCCCAAATCTTCTAATTCTGCGGCGGTTGCCCCCCCCGCATTGGTTAAAAAATTGGCGTGCATCGGGTTCATGATCGCGCCACCCAAAGCTGCACCACGCATTCCGGCGTCCTCGATCACCTTCCACGCCTTCAGTTCGTGGCTGTCATCGGCGCGACCTGTGCTGGAGTGGCCCACCGGATTGCGAAAAGTGCTGCCTGCAGTGCGGTCTTTGGTCGGCTGGGTCTGATCACGCTTTGCGATTTGATCTTCCATCCGCTGCGCCAGCGCGTCCGAATTCCCCGCTTGCCCCTTGAACACTGCGCTGACCAACACCGCGGCATCGGCCAAGTGGCTGGACCGATAGGCAAAGGCCAGATCGTCGGCACTAAGCGTCACCAGAGACCCGTCGCGCAGTACCGCCTGCGCCGACTGAAATACATCCGCGACATAGGCCCCGTAGCAGCCCGCGTTCATGCGCAACGCGCCGCCAATGCTGCCGGGAATGGTGCGTAGGAATGTCAGATCAACGCCTGCCTCCGCGCTGCGGCGCGCGACATGGGCGTCGAGCGCGGCAGCTCCGGCGGTGACGGTCAAGCCATCCACAGCGATCGTGTTGAACCCGCGGCCCAGGCGGATCACCACGCCGCGAACACCGCCGTCGCGCACGATAAGGTTGCTGCCAACGCCCATTGGGAACACAGGCACGGCAGGATCAAGCGCTGCCAGAAAGTTGCGCAGGTCATCAATATCCGCAGGCTGAAACAACACATCCGCAGGCCCGCCCACGCGCAGCCAGGTCAAATCGGCAAGGGGTCGATCAAGGGTCAGCGTGCCGCGCACGTCGGGCAGTTTCATTGCGACTTTGGTCCTTTGGTCCCGAACAGCCAGCGCATCAGATAGATCAGCGGCCAGCGTAGCACGCTCGCGCCAGCGGCCAGAAACAGCAAGCCCACGATCGGCCCCTGCTGCCATGTCAGCCAGCCCAGTAACGGAATGCCCACGGCAATCAGAATATAGGCAATGCGCCAGTGGTTATCCCGGCAGGGAAACATTCCCGCGACATTCGCCGCAATCAGCCAGATCAGCGCCATTAGCACCGGCGCGCTCATTTCGACATCTCTGGCGGCAGCAGCGGGCTCTGCCCGCGTGCCGGCGCACACAGATATCGCAGCTGATTGCGGAACATCGACTCGCATGCCAGCAGCCCGACCGTGCTAGCCACCCAACCAAAATCAAGCGCCAGCCAGACGATCCGTACAGGGGCTGCAATCAGCAAAATGATCCCTAGCGCAAACTGCAACCGCATCAGCAAAAATTCGCTGAAGGTCGCTGCCACCACCAAAAGCGCAGCAAACAGGATAAACCAGTTCACGCGCTTAACCTGTCTTTTAACCCGTAGGCCCAGGCGCTGATCGTGCCGGCCCCCAAACAGACGACCATATCGCCAGGCTTGGCTTGTTCGCGCACAAGGCGTTCCAGGTCATCCTCTGATGCGACAGCGCGCGCATGGCGGTGGCCGTGCCGAATTAGACCGGCGACCAACGCATCGCGGTCGATTCCCGGGATGGGATCTTCGCCTGCGCCGTAAACATCTACGATGCCGACAACGTCCGCATCGTTGAAGCAGGCGCAGAAGTCTTCAAAGTGATGGTGCAGCCGGCTGTAACGGTGCGGCTGATGCACGGCGATCACGCGGCCTTCGGTCGCCTGACGCGCGGCTTTTAGCACCGCCAGAATTTCCGTCGGGTGGTGGCCGTAATCGTCGATAATGGTGATACCATTCACCTCGCCCACGCGGGTAAAGCGACGGTTAACTCCGCCAAAGCCCTTCAGGGCGGCGCGAATTTGATCTTTTTTCATGCCCAGATGCCGGGACACGGCCACAGCGGACAGTGCGTTCGAGACGTTGTGATCGCCCGGCATCGGCAAGATGCAGCCTTCGATCACGTCATCTTCGGCTTGCAGTGCCACATCGAAATGCGCCACGCCCTTTACATATTTCAGGTTCACCGCCCGAACGTCCGCCTGAGCGTTGAAACCATATGTCATGACGCGCCGGTCAGTGACGCGGCCCACCAGCGCCTGCACTTCGGCGTTGTCGGTGCAGCACACGGCCAGCCCGTAAAATGGAATGTTCGATACGAAATCTAGAAAGCCCTGACGGAGATTTTCGATCGTGCCCCAGTGGTCCATATGCTCTGGATCGATGTTGGTGACGACGGCGATCGTCGCAGGCAGACGGTTAAAGGTGCCGTCGCTCTCGTCGGCCTCGACCACCATCCACTCGCCCTTGCCCATGCGCGCGTTCGAGCCATAAGCGTGGATGATGCCGCCGTTGATAACCGTCGGATCAAGCCCGCCCTCGTCCAGCAATGCCGCGACCATGGTCGTCGTCGTCGTCTTGCCATGGGTGCCCGCGATGGCGACGTTGGATTTCAAGCGCATAAGCTCGGCCAACATTTCAGCCCGGCGCACAACAGGCAGTTTGCGTGCGCGCGCGGCGTCCAACTCTGGGTTGCCGGCCTTGATGGCGGAGGAGATCACGATGACCTCGGCCCCCTTCAAATTCTCGGCCCGCTGTCCGACAAAGAGCTTCGCCCCAAGGCTTTCCAGCCGCGCAGTGATGGCGCTGGCCTTCAAATCAGAGCCCTGCACGCGATAGCCGTGGTTGATCAGCACCTCGGCAATGCCGGACATGCCGATGCCGCCAATCCCCACAAAGTGGATCGCGCCCACGTCCAGCGGCAGTTTCGTAGGCGCCATCATCTTGAAATCCCGTCCATCAGTGTCTTGTGCCCGCCAATTGTTCCACCAGCTGGACCAGCCGCGCTGTAGCGTCCGGCGTCCCGCAGGACAAGGCAGCGCGCGACATTTGCAACGCCCCCGAGGGATGCGTCAGCACCGTTTCCATATGCTCCGCCAAGGTTTCGGCGTTGAATTTGCTTTCCGGCATCAGGATCGCGGCACCTGCATCCACCATCTGCCGCGCGTTCGCGGTTTGATGGTCTTGCGCAGCAGCGGCATAGGGCACCAGCACCGCAGGTCGCCCGATAACCGTCAGATCGGCAATCGTGCTCGCGCCCGACCGCGCGATTACCAACTGCGCCTCGGCCAACCGCGTCGGCATATCGTCAAAGAATGTGCGAATATCCGCATGAATCCCCCGGGCGGCGTAAAAGGCATTCACGCGGT
>CAWUXN010000217.1:0-4043 GCA_963926415.1 uncultured Loktanella sp. | reverse complement strand
GATTGTCACGCCCGTAACAAATTCGCCGGGCGCACGGTCTTGTTTGCCGTAAGCCACAAAGTAATCCTCAAGCGCGACATCGCGCTGCACGTCGCCGCGCCGCAGGTGCAGGGTCGCCCCCAGCGCAATCAGCGCAGGCGGGTTATCCCCGATGGGACTGCCGTTGGCGATATTGCCGCCGATCGTCGCCGCATTGCGCACCTGAACCGAGCCATAGCGCCGAATCATGGCCGCATAGGATGGATAATCATCCGACACCGCATCCAGTACCTGAGTCATCGTCACGCCCGCACCAAAGCGGATCGCGTTATCCATGACCTCAATGGTCTGCAAATCAGTGCAAGCGTGCAGAAACGCAACGTGGCCCAGATCGCGGAACTGCTTGGTCACCCAAAGTCCCACATCCGTCGCCCCGGCGATCAGCGTTCCGTCCGGGTGATCCAGATACCACGCGGCCAGACCGTCCGCGCTGGAGGGGGCCAAAGGTGTCGCGGCCGCAGGCGCGTTGTCGTGCATCCAGACCGGCACCGGCGCATCCGCCGCCGCCTGCGCGGCGCGCACGATCGGGGCATAGCCAGTGCAGCGGCAAAGATTGCCTGCCAGTTGGTCGTCATGATCACTGCGCCCGTTCAGATGCGCCGTCGCCATGCTGACCACGAACCCCGGCGTGCAGAACCCGCATTGCGAGCCATGATGATCCACCATCGCCTGCTGCACGGGATGCAAGCTGCCGTCCGGGCCGGCAATCCCCTCGACCGTGCGTACGGCCTTGCCTGCCAGCTGCCCCATGAACAAAATACAGGCGTTCAGGCTGCGCGCGCCGCTGGCGTCGGTTACCATGACCGTGCAAGCGCCGCAGTCGCCTTCGTTGCAACCCTCTTTCGTACCGCGCAGCCCGCGTTCGATCCGCAACCAGTCCAGCAAGGTGACTGTAGGGGCCGCTTGGGCGGTGACAGTCTCTCCGTTCAGAAGAAACGTGATGTCCATTTGAAAACCTGCCGCCTTACCAGGTCAATCGGGTCACGGCACGATGTCGATGCGGCGTAGAGATCGGCCCCCGTTTTCGTTAGCAAACCCGCTTGGAGCACAATTTGCAAGGGCGGAGAGGACTCTGCCCCCGGCTGCGCCTCCCTCGAGGTGTCTTTGACGAGAAGAAGGGGGCAGGTGCCTGTTTTAGGGGCGGCTTGCGATGTCCGCCCGTTGAGTTTTTTGTGGGGCTGTGCCGACGGGCTGGAAAGCGATCTTGCCCTATGCGGTTTGCACAGGGCGCGGGCAAAACTGAGAGCTGTCTCGCTACGTGTCGTCTTGCGCCTCGGGGTGGTTGGTTTCAGCGTCCAGCTCCAGTGCCAGCTGGTCGATGTGATCCAGCCGCGTTTCCCACAGCCGCCGCTGCCATGCCAGCCAGCCCTGCGCTGTCACCAGCGGGGTCGCATCCAGATGGCACATCCGCACGCGGCCCTTTTTGATGGTCTGCACCAACCGTGCCTTTTCCAGCACTCCCAGATGTTTCATAAAAGTCGACAGCGCCATCGGGTGCGGTGCCGCAAGGTCACTGACCGACGCCGGGCCAGACGCAAGGCGTTCGATCACGGCGCGGCGCGTGGGGTCCGACAGAGCGGAAAAGAATAGATTCAGGGGCGTGTTCATGGCGGCGAACTTGCGCCGGGCGTGGCGCTACGTCAACGCGCTTAGCCGCATGACTAAGCTTTAGTTGCTTTCCCCCATCCGCCCCGCGATCTACGATGGGGCATGATCCAATCCCCCCGATTCATTCACCTGCGCGTGCACACCGAATATTCCCTCTTGGAAGGGGCCGTTCCGGTGAAAAAGCTGTCCGGCATGGCCGAGGCCGCCGGCATGCCCGCGGTCGCCGTGACCGATACGAACAACATGTTCGCCGCCCTCGAGTTCAGCGAATACGCTTCAAAGGCGGGCATTCAGCCGATCATCGGCTGTCAGATGTCGCTGGCCTATACGGTGCCAGAGCCGGGCAAGCGCGCACCCGATCCGGCACCCATCGTGCTGCTGGCGCAGTCCGAGGTGGGTTATCTGAACCTGATGAAGCTGAATTCTGCCGCCTATCTGGATAACGAAGGCCAGCTGCCGCAGATCGATTTCGATGACCTGAGCCACCATAACGCGGGCCTGATCTGTCTGACCGGCGGCCCCGACGGACCGGTTGGCCGTCTGTTGCAGCAGGGGCAGCGCCCCCGCGCTGAGCAGGTCATGGTCACGCTGCACACCCTGTTCGATGACCGGCTTTATGTGGAACTGCAGCGTCACCCCGATGGTGGCGGTCTGCCGCAGGCCGAGGCGGCGACAGAACGTGGCTTTATCGAAATGGCCTATGCCAAGGGGCTGCCGATTGTCGCGACGAACGACGTTTATTTTCCCAAAACGGGCCTTTACGAGGCGCATGACGCCCTGCTGTGCATTTCCGAAGGGGCCTATGTAGACCAGTCAGAACCGCGTCGGCGCCTGACGCCGCAGCATTATTTCAAGTCCGAACGCGAGATGGCGACCCTGTTTGCCGACCTGCCGGAAGCGCTGGAAAACACTGTCGAGATCGCAAAACGCTGCGCCTTCAAGGTTTACAAACGCCCGCCGATCCTGCCCAAATTCGCCGATGACGAGGTCGCGGAACTGCGGCGTCAGGCGCAAGAAGGGCTGAAGTTTCGCCTGTCCATCATTCCTCATGCAGTCAGCGTCGAGGACTACGAAGCGCGGCTGGAGTTTGAGCTCGGCATCATCGAAGGTATGGGGTTTCCCGGCTATTTCCTGATCGTGGCCGACTTTATCAAGTGGGCCAAGGACAACGGCATCCCTGTCGGTCCGGGCCGTGGCTCTGGTGCTGGTTCGCTCGTTGCGTATGCTCTTTTGATCACTGACCTTGATCCGCTACGATATTCTTTGCTTTTCGAGCGTTTCTTGAATCCTGAACGGGTCTCGATGCCTGACTTCGACATCGACTTTTGCATGGACCGGCGCGAGGAGGTGATCCGCTACGTGCAGGGCAAGTATGGCCGCGACAAGGTGGGGCAGATCATCACCTTCGGTGCGCTGCTGTCCAAGGCTGCCGTGCGCGACGTGGGCCGCGTGCTGCAGATGCCTTATGGCCAGGTCGACCGCTTGTCCAAGATGATTCCAGTTGAAGGTGTCAAACCCGTCAGCATCGAAAAGGCGCTGGCCGATGAGCCGCGCTTGCGCGAAGAGGCCAAGAGCGATGAAGTCGTCGAACGCTTGCTGCGCTATGCCCAGCAGGTGGAAGGCTTGCTGCGCAACGCTTCCACGCACGCTGCCGGTGTCGTCATCGGCGACCGCCCTTTGGACGAGCTTGTGCCGCTGTATCAGGACCCCCGGTCCGACATGCCCGCAACCCAGTTCAACATGAAATGGGTCGAACAAGCGGGCCTCGTGAAGTTTGACTTTTTGGGCCTGAAAACCCTGACCGTGATTCAGAACGCCGTGGAACTGGTGCGTAAGACCGGTCGCCAGTTGAACGTCGCCGCTGACGGGACCGAACTTTACCAACCGCCTGCCGGGTTCGAATACGACATCGGTGCGATCCCGCTGGATGACGAAGCTTCCTATAAACTTTATGCCAGCGCCAAGACAGTCGCCGTGTTCCAGGTGGAATCCAGCGGCATGATGGACGCGCTAAAGCGGATGAAGCCGACCTGTATTGAAGATATCGTCGCCCTTGTCGCCCTCTATCGTCCCGGCCCGATGGAAAACATCCCGGTCTATTGCGAGGTCAAAAACGGCGTGCGAGAGATCGAATCTGTCCACGAATCCATTGATCACCTGCTGGCCGAAACCCAAGGCATCATCGTTTACCAAGAACAGGTGATGCAGATCGCGCAGGTCATGGCGGGCTACTCGCTTGGCGGTGCTGACCTGCTGCGCCGCGCCATGGGTAAGAAGATCGCCGAGGAGATGGCCAAGGAACGCCCCAAATTCGAAAAAGGGGCGATGGAGAATGGGGTCAGTAAAAAGAAAGCCTCCGAGGTTTTCGACCTTCTGGAAAAGTTCGCCAACTACGG
>CAWUXN010000216.1:0-4227 GCA_963926415.1 uncultured Loktanella sp. | reverse complement strand
TGATATGATAGACATAGAATTGCAGGAGGCATTGTCATGTCCGACACCGACGATCTGGTCGCACAAATCGAAACATTGGGTCACAAGCTGGGCCAGGCACGCGCTTCTATCGCAAACCGTTTTCTGGGGCAGGACCGCGTTGTCGATCTGACGCTGACCGCGTTGATCTGCGGTGGTCATGCGATTCTGATCGGTTTGCCCGGTTTGGGCAAGACCCGGCTGGTCGATACACTGTCCACCGTCATGGGTCTGGACGGCAACCGCATCCAGTTCACCCCCGACCTGATGCCCGCCGATATTCTGGGCTCAGAGGTGCTGGACAGCATGCCCGACGGCACCCGCCAGTTCCGTTTCGTCGAAGGTCCGATCTTTTGCCAGCTGCTAATGGCGGACGAGATTAACCGCGCATCGCCGCGAACCCAATCTGCGCTGTTGCAGGCAATGCAGGAACGCGAAGTCACCATCGCAGGCCAGCACCGCCCCCTTGGCCGCCCGTTCCATGTGCTCGCCACCCAAAACCCCATCGAACAAGAAGGCACCTATCCCCTGCCAGAGGCGCAGCTCGACCGCTTCTTAGTGCAGATCGACGTGCCCTACCCCGACCGCGCGACAGAACGTGAAATCCTGATCGCCACGACCGGCGCAACCGAGGAAAAGGCGACCGCCGTATTCACTGCGGACGAACTGCTGGCCGCCCAAACCCTGCTGCGCCGGATGCCCGTGGGTGATGCCATCGTGGAAATGATCCTTGATCTAGTCCGGTCCTGCCGCCCTGACGCGGACGCCCCCGCCGTGATCCGCAATGCCGTCAGCTGGGGCCCCGGCCCCCGCGCGGCACAAGCTCTGATGATGTGCGTGCGCGCGCAGGCCCTGCTAGAAGGACGCCTTGCCCCAAACGCCGACGACGTACGCAACATGGCCGGCCCGGTGCTAAAGCACCGTATGGCCCTGTCCTTTGCCGCCCGCGCCCGCGGCGAAGATCTAGATGCCATCATCGACACCATCACCGCTGACGTCACCCGGACCAGCCGCGCCGCATGACCGACGCAGCCGTCCTTCGCGCCGCTGCCGAACAGCAGGCCAGTACGCTGCCGCCCCTGCTGGCGGCAGCAACGCATCTGGCCAGCACCGTGATCCTAGGCGATCACGGGCGGCGCAGAGCAGGCACCGGCGATACCTTTTGGCAATATCGCCCAGCCCAAAGCACCGATCACGCCCGCAGCATCGACTGGCGCCGCTCGGCCCGGTCGGATGCAAGTTTTGTGCAGGACAAGGAATGGCAAATCGCGCAATCGGTAGTCCTGTGGGTGGATCGCGGAGCCTCCATGCGCTTTGCCTCGACCGACAAGCTGCCGGAAAAGGCGACAGTCGCTCGCAAGCTCGCGCTGGCCTGCGCGATCCTGCTGATCAGGGGCGGCGAGCGGGTCGGCCTGACCG
The DNA here is from genome assembly GCA_963926415.1 of uncultured Loktanella sp. Lineage (GTDB taxonomy): Bacteria > Pseudomonadota > Alphaproteobacteria > Rhodobacterales > Rhodobacteraceae > Loktanella. The sequence goes on along the minus strand of CAWUXN010000216.1, from coordinate 2,790 downwards.
GCAGTGACCTGCCACCGCGCCGCGGCACGGCCCAGATCACCCAGATGGCCAGCCTACTGGCGCAGGATGACGCCGCCGACTACGCCTTACCAGATGCACGCGGCATGGACCCGCATTCCAGCGCCGTCTTCATTTCGGACTTCATGGGCGATATAGCCCCGGTGCAAGATGCTCTGACCCGCGCCGCCGACCGTGGCGTGCGCGGCGCACTGGTGCAAATCCTAGACCCGCAAGAAGAAGCCTTTCCCTTCGACGGCCGCACGATCTTTGAATCCATGACCGGTGCCCTGCGCCATGAAACCCTGAAAGCCGGCGATCTGCGCAACCGCTACCTAGACCGCCTCGCCGCGCGCAAGGATCACCTGACCCAACTGGCCCGCACCACCGGCTGGCAATTCAGCACCCACCACACCGAAACGCCCGCCACGCAGGCGCTGCTGTGGCTCTACCAATCCCTCGCCCAGCCCGCATGACGCGCTGGACCACCCCCCCCCTTCTTCTCGTTAAAAATACCTCGGGGTCTCGGGCAGCGCCCCAGGACGTCGCAAACTGCAAAAGGCCCGCCTGATGTTCACTCTCAGCTCCCTCGCCTTTACCTCTGGCTGGCTTTTGCTGGGCCTGATTACGCTACCGATCCTATGGCTCCTACTACGCGCCGTACCGCCAGCACCGATCCGCCGTCGCTTTCCCGGTGTGGCACTGCTGCTGGGGTTGACCGACAACGAAAGCCAGTCCGACCGCACGCCGTGGTGGCTGCTACTGTTGCGGCTGGCCGCTGTGGCCGCCGTCATCATCGGCTTTGCCGGACCGATCCTGAATCCCCAAGCCGCACGGCCCGGCACCGATCCGCTGCTGATCATTGCCGATGGCACATGGGCCGACGCCCGCGACTGGGATGCGCGAACCGATCGCATGTCCGCCTTGCTGAACGAAGCGGCCCGCGCAAACCGCACCGCTGCGGTCGTCACCCTGACCACCCCGCCAGTTGATGGCCCCGATTTTCTGCCGGCAGCCGTCTTGGCCCAACAACTGCCGAACGTCGCCCCCGCACCTTGGACGCCGAATACCGCCGCGATCACCGCCTTCGCCGATACGTTGAATGGCAATTTTGAGACGTTCTGGCTGTCTGACGGACTGGACCGCGACAGCCGCGCGTCACTGCTCAGTGCGCTGGAAACGCACGGCAACGTCACTGTCTTTCAGACCCCGCGCAGCACCGTTGCCCTGCGTCCCGCAAGGTTCGAAGATGGCGAAATTGTCCTGTCCGCCGTCCGCACCCCAAGCGGCCCCGAGTTGACCGTGCCCGTGCAGGCGATCGGTCTTGATCCTGCTGGAACGGAACGCGTGCTGGCTGCTGTAGACATGACATTCGACGCAGGCGACGACATGGCAGAGTTGACCCTGTCCCTGCCGCCCGAACTGCGCAACCGGGTCAGCCGCTTTGCCGTTGCCGCGACCCGGTCTGCGGGTGCAGTCACCCTGACGGACGACGCCCTGCGCCGCCGCGAGGTCGCGCTGATTGCGGGCAGCGGCGATGCCGAAGGCCTCGATCTGCTATCGCCGCTTTACTACCTCCAAGAGGCCCTGTCCCCGACTGCCGACCTGATCGACGGCACGCTGGCCGATGTCCTGCAGGCCAACCCGAACGTGATCGTGCTGGCCGATGTCGCCAATCTGGCCGGGACAGAGGAAGATTCCCTTCTACAATGGGTCGAAAATGGCGGGCTTCTGCTGCGCTTTGCGGGCCCGCGCCTGGCAGCCTCTGACGTTGGCCGCACGGTCGAGGATCCCTTGCTGCCCGTGCGCCTGCGCGCTGGCGGGCGCAGCGTCGGTGGAGCGCTGAGTTGGGGAGAGCCGAAATCGCTGGCCCCCTTTCCCGAAGACTCGCCCTTTTTCGGGCTACAAATTCCGGAGGATGTGACCGTCACCTCTCAAGTCGTGGCGCAGCCCGATCCATCGCTGGCAGACCGGTCGATTGCCCAGCTGGCCGATGGCACGCCGCTGGTCACGCGCAAGTCATTGGGCGAAGGGCAGATCGTGCTGATGCATGTGACCGCCAATGCCGAATGGTCCACACTGCCCCTATCGGGCCTTTTCGTGCAGATGCTGGAACGGCTGACTATCTCGACTCGCGCCGCCTCGCCAGAAGCTGGGGCGCTCGACGGCACCATCTGGCTGCCGCAGGCGCAACTGGACGCATTTGGCCGTCTTAACGACGCCCTTGCACAGGCCGGTATCGCAGGAGAGTTGCTTGCAGAAGGCACCACCGGATCGGACCTGCCGCCCGGCCTGTACGCCAATGACGATGCCCGCATCGCCGTAAATATCGCCAAAGCGGACACCATCCTGTCCACCGCCCAATGGCCCCCTCGCATCATCGTTGAAGGGCTGGAAGTCCGCGCTGAAACGCCGTTGCAGGGCTGGCTGCTGGCCGCCGCACTGGTCATGCTGATGCTGGATGTGATTGCCTCACTGGCCGTCGGTGGCCGTCTACGCGGGCCGCGCGCAGATATCGCCGCAGCGATCACGCTAGCGTTTCTGGCCGGATTTGCGCCCCGCCCTGCCGCCGCACAGGATACGGACGCCTTTGCCATTCAGGCGACCAGCAGCGTCGTGCTGGGCTATGTTACGACCGGTGATGCGCAAACGGACGAGATATCAGAGGCTGGCCTGCGCGGTTTGTCGGACACCCTCTTCCGGCGCACATCCATCGAACCGGCCGCACCGATGGCCGTTGATTTGGAACAAGACGAGCTGGCGTTTTTTCCGTTTCTTTATTGGCCCGTCGTG
>CAWUXN010000215.1:0-2671 GCA_963926415.1 uncultured Loktanella sp. | reverse complement strand
CAAAGCTATCGCATCGAATTCGGGGCCGCCGGCACCGATGATCCTCTGTACGAGGCTGTCAGCGCGGGCCGCAAACATGCTGGCGTGGAACATTGGCTGGGCTTCTTTCAAGACGATCTGGAAACCCTGTTCGACTATCTGCCACGCGGCACGATCATGCTGGACGACCAAACCAGCCCTCAGCGCCTTGCGCGGTGGGAGTCGATTGCCGATCAGTATTCCACGCGCATGCACGCTCTGTCGCAAAAGGGGCGGATGGATTCCGTCTATAAACCCGCGCCGCCGGAACAGCTTTATCTGGACGATGCAGCTTGGGACAAGGCCGTCGCGGACCGCCGCGTGGTGCAATTCGCGCCGCTCCCGCAGGCAACCGGGCTTCGCGTGCTGGACGCGGGCGGGCGGCCCGGGCGTAATTTTGCACCTGAACGTCAACAGGAAAACCTAAGCATTTTTGGGGCTTTGGCGGGTCATGTTAAGGAAAAAGTTGCCTTCGGTCCCGTCATCATCGCGTCCTATTCTGAAGGCGCGCGCGAACGTCTGACCGGCCTGATCGAAGACGAAGGCATCGGCGAGGTCATCCCAGTCAGCGACTGGTCCCGCGTCGGTAAATCCGGCGTGCATCTGGCCGTCTGGGCGCTGGAGGCGGGGTTTGAGGCACCGGGCATCACCGTTATATCTGAGCAGGACGTGCTGGGCGATCGATTGATCCGCCAGAACAAACGCAAACGCCGCGCCGACAACTTCCTAACAGAGGCAAATGCCTTGTCGCCCGGCGATCTGGTTGTCCACGTCGATCACGGTGTGGGCCGCTTCATCGGGCTAGAGGTCGTGACGGCATTGGGTGCCGCGCATGAATGTCTGGCACTGGAATATGCCGAAAGTTCAAAACTGTATCTGCCGGTCGAGAATATCGAGCTGCTGTCAAAGTTTGGCCACGAAGAAGGCTTGCTGGACAAGCTGGGCGGCGGCGCTTGGCAGGCGAAAAAGGCGCGCCTGAAAGAGCGTATCCGCCAGATCGCCGAACGCCTTATTCGCGTCGCGGCTGAACGCGCCCTGCGCAAAGCGCCTGTGTTAGAGCCGATGGACGGCATCTGGGATCAGTTCTTGGCCCGCTTTCCCTATGCCGAAACCGACGACCAGCTGGCCGCCATCGACGATGTGTTGACCGATCTGGAAAGCGGCCGTCCGATGGACCGCCTGATCTGCGGCGACGTGGGCTTTGGCAAGACAGAGGTCGCGATCCGCGCTGCCTTTGTCGCAGCACTCTCTGGCGTGCAGGTCGCCATTGTCGCGCCCACAACCTTGCTGGCCCGTCAGCATTATCAAAGCTTCGCAGAGCGTTTCCGCGGGTTTCCAGTCGTCGTGCGCCCTTTGTCACGCTTTGTGTCCGCCAAGGATGCCGCAGCCACCCGTGAGGGGCTGACTAACGGCACCGTTGATATCGTCATCGGCACCCACGCGCTGCTAGCAAAGTCGGTTAAATTCCGCAGCCTTGGCCTGTTAGTCATTGACGAAGAACAGAAATTTGGCGTTCAGCACAAGGAACGGCTGAAGGCCCTGCGCACCGACGTGCACGTTCTGACCCTGACCGCGACGCCCATTCCGCGTACCCTTCAATTGTCGCTGTCGGGTGTGCGCGATCTGAGCATTATCGGCACCCCGCCGATCGACCGTCTCGCGATCCGCACTTACGTTAGCGAATTCGATACAATCACGATCCGCGAGGCGCTGTTGCGCGAGCACTACCGCGGCGGGCAGTCGTTCTTTGTTGTGCCGCGCATTTCAGACATGGACGAAATGGTCGATTGGCTGAAACGCGAAGTGCCAGAGGTCACTTATGTTACCGCCACCGGTCAGATGGCCGCGGGCGAGCTGGATGACCGGATGAACGCCTTTTACGATGGCAAATATGACGTGCTGATGGCCACGACGATCGTGGAATCCGGCCTAGATATCCCGACTGCCAACACGATGATCGTGTGGCGTGCGGATATGTTTGGTCTGTCGCAGCTCTATCAGATCCGTGGCCGCGTGGGCCGGTCCAAGACCCGTGCTTATGCTTATCTGACGACAATGCCGCGCCAGAAACTGACTGATACGGCGCAGAAACGTTTGCGCGTGCTGGCAAGCCTCGACAGTCTTGGCGCGGGCTTTACGCTGGCGAGCCAAGACCTTGATATTCGCGGGGCGGGTAATCTGCTGGGCGAAGAACAGTCCGGCCAGATGCGCGAAGTCGGGTACGAGCTGTATCAGCAGATGCTGGAAGATCAGATCAATGCGATCCGGTCCGGCGCTGCCGAAGGGTTGCAGGACGACGGCGAATGGTCGCCGCAGATCAACCTTGGTGTGCCCGTCCTGATCCCTGAAACTTACGTCCCCGATCTGGACGTGCGTCTTGGTCTGTATCGCCGCTTGTCAGACCTGACGACCAAGGTGGAACTGGAAGGTTTCGCCGCAGAACTTATTGATCGCTTTGGTAAATTGCCAAAAGAGGTCAACACCCTGATGCTGGTCGTTCGGATCAAGGCTATGTGCAAAAAGGCGGGCATTGGTCAGCTGGACGCGGGGCCAAAGGGCGGCACGATCCGGTTCCATAACGATAAATTCGCCAACCCGGCGGGGCTGGTGGACTTCATCGGAGACTATAAAGGGCAGGCACGCGTCAAGGACA
>CAWUXN010000214.1:0-3120 GCA_963926415.1 uncultured Loktanella sp. | reverse complement strand
GACAAGCCGTTCCTGTGCTGCTTCAGCGATGGCGATCCCGTTACGCGCGGGGGCGAGAGCCGTTTCATCGGCCGCGTTCCCGGCACTGCGGGTCAGCCGCATTGCACGTTGAAGGGCGGTCACTTCATTCAGGAAAATGATCCGCAGGGCTTTGTCGACTGCATCCTAAAAGTGCGATAGTCATGCAAGTCTTGCGCACGCCCGAGGCCGCTTTCGCCAATCTTCCGGACTATCCGTTTGCGGCACATTATGTTGAGGTTGAAACGCAGGGCACGCCAGCCTTGCGGTTGCATTATGTCGATGAAGGCCCCCGCGATGCTGCGCCGATCCTGCTGCTGCATGGAGAGCCGACCTGGTCCTATCTCTACCGCAAGTTTGTGCCGCCGCTGACCGCCGCCGGGCACCGCGTGCTGGCACCTGATTTGATTGGCTTTGGCAAGTCTGACAAGCCGGCCAGCCGTGACGATTATAGCTATGAACGCCATGTCGCGTGGATGAGCGACTGGTTGACGCAGCTTGATCTCAACAACATCACATTATTCTGTCAGGATTGGGGCGGGTTGATCGGGCTGCGGCTGGTTGCGGCTTTTCCCGATCGTTTTGCGCGGTTGGTGATTTCAAACACCTATCTGCCCGTTGGCGAGAATATTGGCCCAGGTTTTGATGGCTGGCGGGCATTTAGCCAGGCCACGCCCGAATTCAAGAGCGGCCGGATCGTTGATGGCGGCTGTAACCGCGCACTGACCAGCGCCGAGATCGCCGCTTATGATGCGCCGTTCCCTGATGAGAATTTCAAGGCCGGCGCGCGCCAGTTTCCTGTGCTCGTGCCTGTGACCGCTGACCATCTGTCTGTCGCCGAAAACGTCGCCGCATGGGCACAGCTTGAACGCTTCGACAAACCGGTGCTCACCTGCTTTGGCCATCAGGACAAGGTGCTCGGTCATCTCGATACGGAAATTCAGCGTCGCATTCCGGGTGCCAAGGGGCAACCGCATTGCCGGATCGACGCAAGCCATTTCTGTCAGGAAGATCAGCCGGAACAGTTGGTCGAGTTGATCCGCAATTTCATCCCGGCCTAGGCAAAGGTCCGGCGGTTAAATGCCGGGCTATTCTTCAGCGGCGCGGATCACGTAAATGCGATCCGCGTCACTTGGTCCATCGAGCACCAATAGAAATCTTGATTCCAGCCGGGTGACGGAAACACCACGCCTTGCATGAACCCACCTGTTTCAACGCGCGCAACTGTCGCTCCGCTGATGATATCGAGCAGGACGATCGCTTCGCGGCGCTGATAATCATTGGTACAAATTAGACCGCTTTCTGGAAAATGCAGCATATGGCTGGCGCAGCCCAAACCATCTTTCCTCCACAATGGCACGAGCGCGCGCTTCTCTTCCTCGAAGCGGAAGCCGCAGATGACGCGATTGGCGCTGTCATATGCGATGACGATCTGCCTTGCTTCGTCCCAGAGCGGCGGGTTGGTGATGCTGCCGCCCGGCAAACCGCTGACGTCGATACACTGCCAGTCTTCAGCGTCTGCAAGTGCAACGCGAATGAGCCGATTGGGTGCCTGCGCAACGCCGCGCCCGACCATGCTTGTGCGATAACGATGCTGGCCGTTGTCCATCAGCCAGAGGTGACGGTCCCCGATCACGGCATCCCAGCCATGGCTACGTTGGCTGTTGCCGATATAGGGGCAGGCCCAGCTATCGTCACGCCGCAGGGCAGTGCCATCCCAATGATAGCGGGTTAATGTACGAACACCCACGACATAGACGGTGTTTCCAACGGCGCTGAGCCGCGCCACCGATGGCTCCGCGCAATCAAGCGGCGGGCAGACCATGGTTAAATCTTCCGGATCAATCACGCAAAGTTGCGCTGTGGAGCGATCAGAGAGATTCTTCGTGACGATCAACCCCGAATCGAGGATCACGAAACTGTTATAGGGCTGATCGACCGGCAATCTGGCTGCTGCGCGGACAGTTAGATCTGCGCGGGCTAGGCGATGGATGTAGCGCCCGTAGACGGTGTAAAGGTCGCCATTGCGGTGAATGGCCATCCCGCCCGGCCACATCGGGCCGCCGTCGAGGCGCGGGCTGCGTGCGATAGGGCGCAGCGTCAACGGATCGATACGCTCGACCTGCGCGGTGGTAGGCAGTCCGATCTGAGATCGCAGCGCCTGATGGGTCAGCAGAAAAATCTCGCCCGGATCGCCTAGCACGGTCATCGTCGTCATCAACCGGCGCCGCGAGGTCGCTGTGAGCCGCAGACTATTAGGTTCTGCCATAGTCAGGGGGTCGGGCGTTGACTGTAACCGGCGAGGGCCGCCGTCCTCGCAGGGCCAGGGACTGGGCCAATAGCCCTTCACCGTGAAGCGCGCCGTCTGCGCCACCAGATCACGGCCGCCGTTGCCATCAATAATAGCCCGCCCACCGGCCATAACGCGATAAGGCGCGGTATCAGCAAGGTGCGCAGCGCATTTGCGAGTATCTGTTTGGGCGCAGTGTAACCGTCCGGCATGGGCAGCACGTTGTTTGCCTTGGCAAAGGCGGCGTAATCAATTTGCATATCCGCAAAACGTTGCGGGTCGGAACCGGACAGGTCGTTGGTCTCGCCGGGGTCGGTGGTAATGTTGTAAAGCCGCCAGCGGCCATCGCCATAAGGCGGCAGGTTTTTGACGAGCTTGTAATCGCCTTTGAACAACACAGCATTGCCCGACAATTCATAGCCCAAAGGCGTGTCCGCCGAATGGACAGACGATGCAGCCCCTGTGAGCATCGGTGTCAGGTCCGCGCCAATCATCGGTTCGACGCGGCGTCCCGAAAAACTGCCTTGCTGCTGCGCGACGCCTGCGAGTTTTAGCAACGTCAGCGGCATGTCAGTCACATGCGCAAAACCGGATGTAATGCGGCCACCCTTAATCGCCCGGTTGCCCGGCCAGGCCATGATCATGGGAACACGCAAGCCACCTTCGTTCGCGGTAAATTTATATCCACGCAGCGGCGATGCCGATGCGCTGGCAAATCCCGCACCTTGTGCGGTCAGCGACCCCGGGCGTCCCTGTTGAGCAAGGCTTTGATCATAGAGTTGATTAGCGTTCCACCGCGTAAATGCACCCAT
>CAWUXN010000213.1:0-6519 GCA_963926415.1 uncultured Loktanella sp. | reverse complement strand
TGGTAATCTCTGACGTGATCATGCCCGACGGCAACGGCTTGGAGCAGTTGCCCCTGATAGCCAAGGCGCGGCCCGGCCTGCCGGTCATCGTGATTTCCGCGCAGAATACGATCATGACGGCCATTAAGGCAGCAGAGGCGGACGCCTTTGATTACCTGCCAAAGCCCTTCGATCTTCCCGACCTGATGAAACGCGCGGCTCGCGCGCTTGAGGTCAAGCGGCACGCGACGACCCCGCGGCAGGTAGAACGCAGCGACGCGACGTCTGATCTGCCCCTCGTGGGGCGCACGCCGGCAATGCAGACGCTGTACCGGCTTGTTGCGCGGGTGATGAACACGGCGCTGCCGGTTCTGATCACGGGCGAATCCGGCACAGGAAAATCCCTGATCGCGCGCGCTGTGCACGACTTTTCTGATCGCCGGTCGCTGCCCTTTGTCACCGCCTCTGCCTCTGATTTGGCAAGCATCGACGGGCCAGGCATGACTCTGTCACGCGCCAAGGGCGGCACAATATTGTTCGATGAAGTAGGTGATCTGGATGCCACGGCGCAGGCCCGCATCGTGCGCCTGCTGGACACGCTGGGCGATAACGCGCCGCGCATTATGGCGACATCAAAGGGCAATCTGGGCGCGCTGATCGAAGATGGCAATTTCCGCGACGACCTGTTTTATCGTTTATCCGGCGTCACGATTGCCGTGCCTGCGCTGCGTGAACGGGTCGATGATATCCCGCTGCTGGCCGACCACTTTCTTGGGTCGGCCGAACGTGACGGTGCGCCGTTGCGCCGCCTGTCACCTGGCGCGATGGACATGGTGCGCGCTTACAGCTGGCCGGGCAACGTGCGGCAGTTGGAAAACACCGTTCGCCGCCTTGTCTTTACCGCTGCCACGGACGAAATTACGCGCGCCGAAGTCGACGCTGTCCTGGGCAACCAGCCCGCGATGGAGCCGATGCGCGGCGGGGCCGAGGGCGAGAAGTTGTCCGTGTCGGTCGGGCGGCATTTGCAGCGCTATTTCGACCTGCATGGCGGCACGCTGCCGCCGCCGGGTCTGTACAACCGCATCCTTAGAGAGATTGAGGCCCCGCTGATTGAGATCGCTCTTGATGCAACCGGGGGAAATCAGGCGAAATGTGCCGATTTGTTGGGAATTAACCGAAATACCCTCAGAAAGAAGATCACTGACCTCGATATTCGCGTGACACGGCGTCGCAAATTGATGTAAAACCGCAACATAATCGTGGCCCCGGGGAAGCATTGTATCGGCAGGACCACACAATATGGCGGTAACGGCGGGGTCAAACCTGCCACGGTGACAGGGCGAAGCGCGTGGAGCGTTCCCTTTTGGGTATGAATTTCCAGCGGCTAGCCCGCTGGCGGCGCAGACGTGGCGTTCAGAATGCGATGACCGTTGGTCTGGTTGTTCTTGGCCCCGTGCTGACGTTGTTGACGTTTTTCATTCTGGGTGGTCCGCTTGAACGCGGGTCGTCTTCCCCATTGTTGCGTCTTATCCTGCTGGCCGATCTCGTTTATATTATCATCGTGGCCGGGTTGGTGATCCAGCGTGTCACGTCGATGATTGTGGCGCGGCGCAACAAGTCCGCAGGCTCGCGCCTGCACTTGCGTCTGACTGGTGTCTTTGTCGCGTTGGCCCTGATCCCCACCGTTTTGGTTGCCGTCTTTGCCGTGCTGTCGATCAATCTTGGCTTCGAGGGATGGTTTTCAGAGCGTGTGCAGAACGTGCTTGGCACATCGCTGACCACGGCGCAGGCCTATGATAATCAGGAACGCAGCGAATTATTGCGCGATGGCAATGCTTTGGCAGTCTATCTTAACATGGAACGGCAGACCAATTTCTTTATGGACGACGGTGATGTGCGCCAAGCCATCGCCGCCGTGCAGAACCAGTTGGACCGCGGCCTGACCGAGGTGTTCTTTCTGGACGGTGCCGGGGAAATCATGACCCGCGGCGGCAAGTCCTATGATTTCAACTATGAACGCCCCGGCCCCGACGATTTCGCAACAGCGATAGACGCGGGCGTTAAGGTGATCGAGGATGGCAGCAACAACGAATTCCGCGCTCTGATCGCGATGGATTCTTTTCAAAACCGCTTTTTGTACGTTACCCGCGCCGTGGACGGGCAAATCCTGTCCCTACTGGACGACACAGAGGCGACGGTCGCGCTTTATGAACAGCTCGAGCGGGATCGCGGCCAACTGCTGTTCCAGTTCGGCTTTCTTTACCTTGGCTTTGCGCTTATCCTGATCTTGGCTGCGACATGGCTTGGCCTGCAGTTCGCCGAACGCCTGTCGCGCCCCGTGGGCCGTCTTGTCACCGCGTCGCAGCGCGTTGGTGCGGGCGATCTTGACGTGCGCGTAATCGAGGACGACGGCAACGATGAGATTAGCCAGCTTGGCCATTACTTTAACCAGATGACCAGCCGCCTGAAGGGGCAGCGCGATGATCTGATGGAAAGCAACCGGTTGTTCGACTCCGTCCTCAGCTCTGTTACCTCTGGCGTTGTCGGGCTTGATGCCGTGGGGCGCGTTGCCTTTTTGAATCCATCTGCCGCCCGGCTGCTATCCGTGGGGCAGGGGCAGGCGGCGGCGACGGCTCTGTCTGTTGCGGTGCCGGAATTCAGTCCTTTGTTCGAACGACTGCGTCGCGAAGGCCGCGCCGTTGTGCAGGAACAGATCAACCTTGTCCGCGACGGCTCGCAGGAAAGTCTGCTGGTCCGCATGGCCCCGCGCACTGGCGCTGACGGCTCGCTCGAAGGCTACGTCGTGGCCTTTGACGATGTGACCGACCTTGTCAGCGCGCAGCGCATGGCCGCATGGGGCGATGTCGCCCGAAGGATAGCACATGAAATCAAGAACCCGCTGACCCCGATCCAGCTTTCGGCAGAACGGATCAAACGCAAGTTTTCATCCGAAGTGAAAGAAAGTGATAAGCTGGAGCAGATGACCGATGTCATCGTGCGCCAGACCAATGACTTGCGTCGCATTGTGGACGAGTTTTCCAAGTTCGCTCGCATGCCTGAACCCGTGCTGGCGCAAAGCGATCTGGCCCGGCTGATCCGCGACGCCGTTACCCTGCAGGAGGCGGGTCAGCCAAACGTCGCCATCAACACCGACCTGCCAGATACCCCCGTTCTGGCCGATTTGGATGGCACCATGATTGGGCAGGCGCTGATCAACCTGATAAAAAACGCAGGCGAGGCGATCGAGACGCTGCAGGACAGTGGCACCGTGGATGTTGTTCCTGAAATCCGGGTTGCGCTGACCCACAGCCCGCTGCAGGCGCGCATCACCATTTCCGACAACGGCGTCGGTCTGCCCGAAGACCGCGCGCGCCTGTTCGAACCCTACGTGACGACGCGCGACAAGGGCACCGGCCTGGGCCTGCCCATCGTGCGCAAGATCATCGAAGAACACGGCGGCACCCTGTCCCTGACGGATGCCATTCCCTTTGACGATACAGGCCGCCGCGGTGCCTGTGCCGTTATCCTGCTGCCGCTGTCACCCGTCGGCGCGGTTGCCAATAAAATTCCAGCATAAGGTTTGTAGTATGAGCGATATCCTGATCACCGACGACGAGCGTGACATCCGAGAGCTGATTGGCGACATCCTGCAGGATGAAGGATTTGAGACACGGCTGGCCGCAAACTCTGAACAATGCATGAGCGCGATTGCCAAGCAAAAGCCGGCGCTGATGATCCTTGATATCTGGCTGAAAGACAGCGCGATGGACGGGATTGATATCCTTAAAACCGTAAAGCGCGACCACCCGGATATTCCGATCGTAATCATCTCTGGCCACGGCAACATCGAAATTGCCGTCGCTGCGATCAAGCAGGGGGCCTACGACTTCATCGAAAAGCCGTTCAACATCGACCAGTTGATGGTTGTGATCCGGCGGGCGATGGAAACCAGCCGCCTGCGCCGCGAGAATGTGGAGCTCAAGCGTGGCGAATCCGCCCCTGCGGACATGCTGGGCGACAGCGCCGCGTTCCGCGCGCTCAAAGCGCAGTTGGACAAGGTTACAAAATCAAATGGCCGCGTCATGCTGTTCGGTGCCGCAGGCGCGGGCAAGGAAATTGCTGCGCGTTATATCCATGCCAATTCGGCCCGCGCGAGTGCGCCGTTCGTGACGATCAATTCCGCCAGCGTCGAACCCGACCGGATGGAAGAAACCCTGTTTGGCCGCGAAACGCCGGGGCGTGGGATTGAAAAGGGCCTGTTGGAACAGGCCAATGGAGGGGTCATCTATCTGGATGAAGTGGCCGACATGCCGCTTGGTACCCAAAGCAAGATGCTGCGCGTGCTAGTCGACCAGGCGTTCCAACGCGTTGGCGGCACAGAAAAGGTGCAAGTCGATCTGCGCTTTGTGTCCTCTACCAACCGCGATCTGGCGGTCGAGATCGAGGCCGGACGCTTTCGTCAGGAATTGTTCCACCGCCTGAATGTCGTGCCAATCTCGGTCCCAAGCCTAGAGGAACGCCGCGAGGATATTCCCGTTCTGGCCGAACATTTCATCGAGATGCTGCACCGGACCCAAGGCCTGCCAATGCGAACGCTGGCCGAAGACGCCCGGGCCCTGCTGCAGACGATGCTGTGGCCCGGGAACGTGCGCCAGCTCAAGAACGTCGTGGAACGTGTTCTTATACTTGGGGATTCCACCGATCTGATCAGTGCCCGAGAGCTGCCCTCGTCAGAGGAAACACCTGCTGGCGATGGCCGAATCGTGCTGTCTGGCGGGCTTGCCACGCTGCCCCTGCGCGAGGCGCGAGAGCTGTTCGAGCGTGAATATCTGTTGACCCAGATCAACCGCTTTGGCGGCAACATTAGCCGGACCGCGTCCTTTGTCGGCATGGAGCGCAGCGCCTTGCACCGGAAGCTGAAATCGCTAGGCGTCGCCACGACGAACAAGGCCGGCGCGCGCGTCGCCTATGTCGAAGGAGACAGCTGAATTGACGACCCCTCGCGGCTCTGTCACGAGGGGAACGGTTTCAGGAGTTAGCGCGCATGAAGGTCATCATCTGTGGTGCAGGTCAGGTCGGTTGGCAGATTGCGCGCCATCTGGCGGGTGAAAGCAACGACGTCACCGTCGTTGACAACAACCCAGAACTGGTGCGCCGGGCGACCGATACGCTGGACGTGCAGGGCATTTCAGGCTTTGCCAGCTATCCAGATATTCTTGAACGGGCCGGTGCGCGCGATGCCGATATGATTATCGCCGCGACCCATTCGGACGAGGTAAACATGGTCATTTGTCAGGTGGCCCATTCGGTGTTCAACATCCGGCGCAAGATCGCCCGCCTGCGCGCGCAAAGCTATCTGGATGCTATCTATTCCGACCTTTATCGCCGTGATCATCTGCCAATTGACGTCGTTATCAGCCCAGAGCGTGAAGTGGCCGAGGCCGCCTTGCAACGCCTTGCGTCCCCGGCGGCCTTTGACACCGAAAGCTTTTTGGACGGGCAGGGCACCTTGATGGGCATCACGCTGGGTGCCGATTGCCCGGTGATTAACACGCCCCTGCGGCAGTTGACGGACCTATTTTCCACCCTGCGTGCGGTTGTCGTCGGCATCCGCCGCGATGGCGTGCTGTGGGTGCCGACGGCCAAGGATCAGCTGTTTGCTGGCGACGACGCCTATATCTTTGTCCACCGCGACGACATGAGCCGCACGCTGGAAATCTTTGGCAAAACGCAGACCAAGCAGGAACGTATCGTCATTATTGGCGGCGGCAACGTGGGCCGCGCTGTGGCGTTGGCACTGGAGGCCCGCCCCGAACGCCTGCGCGTGCGGATGATCGAAAAATCTCGCGCGGTGGCCGAATCCGCTGCAGACACGCTTGACCGGACCATCGTGTTGAATGGTGACGGGTTGGATTCTGCGCTGCTGGACGAGGCGGGCATCACCTCTGCCGACGCCGTGCTGGCGGTAACGGACGACGACAAGACGAACCTACTGGCATCTGTCCGGGCCAAGGAAATGGGCTGCAAGATGTCGATTTGTCTGGTTAACGATCCGACGCTGGTGCCGCTGATGGGCCCGCTGGAAATCGACGCCTATATCAACCCACGTTCGACCACTGTGTCATCGATCCTGCGCCACGTCCGCCACGGCCGGGTGCGCGGCGTATATTCCATCGGCGACGCCGAGGCAGAGATGATCGAGGCGCAGGTGCTTGGCACATCGCCCATCGCAGGCCAGAAAATCCGCGACGTGGCATCCCCCGAAGGCGCGCTGGTCGGCGGATTGCTGAAACCCTCTGGTCTGGTCAAACCCACGGGCGAAACCCGGATCGAGGAAGGCGATATCGTTGTCATTTTCGCAATGGCCGACGACGTGCCAGAGGTCGAGCGCCTGCTTCAGGTCTCGATCGACTTCTTCTGATGCTTAGCCTGAAATCCATGCCGTTCTTTGTGCTGTTGATGGGCATCGGCGCATCTGCGATGCTTGTTCCGGCGGCGCACGCCTGGGCGCTGCGCGATTTTGTGTCGATGCGGGCTTTC
>CAWUXN010000212.1:0-2764 GCA_963926415.1 uncultured Loktanella sp. | reverse complement strand
TCCCTGTCGGCGCAGTTCGAACATTCCATCGGCATCACCGCACAAGGCTGCGAGGTCTTCACGACCTCACCCGCCGGACGGTTCCACCCAACGCAAACAGAGTGACCACGCCGCTCCGGCTGATCCCGGTCCTGTCGGCGGCGAATTTCGTCATCGGCATGGGGGCCTTTGTGCTGATCGGCATGTTGACACCCGTCGGCCAGGACTTTGGCATCGCGCCGGGCCGGACCGGCTGGCTGATGACGACCTATGCACTGGCCTATGCGGTGCTGTCGCCGCTGCTGGTGTCGCTTACCGGATCGGTCGGGCGCAGGCGGGTGCTGGCCTATGCGCTGACGGGTTTTGCTGTTGCAAACCTGTTGTCGGCGCTGGCCCCGACGGAATTAACCCTGCACCTGACCCGCATTCTGGCCGCCGCTGGGGCAGGCATGCTGACGCCGGTCAGTGCATCCGTCGCCGCCGGCCTGTCTGCGCCGGAACGGCGGGGCAAGGCGCTGGCGGCGGTGATCTTTGGCCTGAGCCTTGCGCAGGTGCTGGGCGTGCCGGCGGGCAGTTTCATCGCTTATACCTTTGGCTGGCGCGTGGCCTTTGTCGTCGTGGCGCTGTTGGCGCTGCCGATTATCCCGCTGATCTGGCGCATTGTGCCCAGTGGCCTTGCGTTCCAGACCGTCACCTTGCCAGAGCTTGGCCGCACCCTGCGCGACGGGCCGACGATGCTGGCCGTCAGCTTTACCGCGACCTATCTGGCGGCGGCCTATGTGCTATATACTTACCTTGCGCCACTGCTGGAACAGACCATGAACTATGGCCGCGACGGGATCACTTGGATCCTTCTGGTGTTCGGTGCGGCGGCCGTGATTGGCAATCTGGCTGGCGGTGCTATCGCAGACCGGATCGGACCGTTCCGCACGCTGCTGATCCTGTGCGCGGGCCAAGTGGTGACGCTGCCGCTGTTTTCGCTGATGCCGCTGCCCGGCCTGGCGCTGGTCGTGCTGATCGCAGTTTGGTCGCTGTTTGTATGGTCGATGATGGCGGGCCAGCAGATGCGGATCATCGCTCTGCGCCCCTCCGCCGCGCCTATCGTGCTGGCCCTGAATGCCGCCGCGATTTATATCGGCGCGGCGGCTGGATCTGCCATTGGCAGCGTCGTGATGGGGGTTGGGGGCGTGCAGGCGTTGGGCCTTGGCGGGCTGGCGGTGGCACTGCTGGCGACTGGGCATATCCTGTGGTCCGAGCGGCTGAGCGGCAAAAAACCCTGATCACAACTTGCAATTCATTCGCAACTGAGCCATATTAATGTTACCACTAGCGGTGGCACCCCCCTTACATCACCAATTCAAGGATGCAGTCATGCACCAGTCTTTTGCTGCCGCTTTTGCGGCCACCCTTGCCTTCTCCACGCCGCTGTCGGCGCAAGAAGTCACGCTGCGGTTCCAGCACTTCGTGTCGCCCGCCAGCGCGAACCCGACCTATTTCATGCAGCCCTGGGCCGACGCGATCGAGGAGCAGTCCGGCGGCCGCATCAAGGTCGAGCTTTATCCCTTCATGCAGCTGGGCGGGTCAGCGACCAGCCAATATGACCTGATCCGCGACGGCGCGATCGACGGCGGCTGGGTCATTCCATCGTACGAGCCGGGCCGCTTCCCCGAAGCCGAAGCGCTGGAACTGCCCTTTATGACGCCCAAGTCGGGCGAGGAGGCGTCGGACGCCGCCTGGTACTATACCCAAGAGCATCTGATGGATGATTTCGCTGACATCCACCTGATCGCCGCTCATATGCACGGCCCCGGCATCATTCACAAAAAGGGTGCCGCCCCGAAAACGGTCGAGGATATGGAAGGCGTCAAGCTGCGCGGCCCGTCGCGGCCCGCCACGGACCTACTGAACGCCATGGGCGCGCTGCCCATCGGCATGCCGGTCCCATCCTTCACCGAGGCGCTGTCGCGCGGCGTGGTTGATGGCGGTGTCATCACATGGGAAATGGCCCCCAGCCTGAAACTGGACGAGTTGACGGACAGCCACACCGACGTCGCGGGCGAGGATGCGCTGTATAATCTGTATTTCCTCTGGGCGATGAACAAGGATGTCTATGACGCCATGCCTGCTGATTTGCAGGCTGTGATTGACGCGAACTCTGGCCTGATGGCCAGCCGCTGGGCGGGCAAGGCGCATGACATTGGCGATGCTGAAGGGCGCATGGTCATGGAAGATGCTGGCAATGAGATCGCCGTGCTATCGCAGGTCGAGACTGACCGCGTTAAGGCGCTGGGCGAAGGCGTGCGCGCGACTTGGATCGCGGACATGGATGCCAAAGGGTTCGATGGTGCCGCATTGGTGCAAGACGCCACCGACGCCATGACCGCTGCGCGCGGCACAGCCACGAACTAAGCCAACACGGCGCGCCGCCCGGTTTTACGGGCGGTGCGTTTCTTTTACAGGTTCAGCGCCGCTGCGATCTGGGCCATCTGAGTGATCGGCACCGCGTTATAGCCGTCGGCCCGCGCGGACCCGCCTTCGGCGACATAGGCGAAACAGCCGCACCCCGCCGCCTGCGCTGCGTTCCAGCCTGCGGGCATATCATCGATCATCCATGTCGCTTGCGGACGCGCACCGGCCGCGTCCATCGCGTGAAGCAGCATAGCCGGGGCAGGTTTCGGGGCGTGGTCATGTCCCGACAGAATACGCCCGGCAAACCGGTCCAGCAGGCCGGACGGCGTCAACGACACCTTCATCTTGACCAGCGGCCCGTTCGACCCGATGGCCG
>CAWUXN010000211.1:0-2580 GCA_963926415.1 uncultured Loktanella sp. | reverse complement strand
CGCGTGATGAACTTTGTCAGCAGATAGCCGCCCCCGAAGATCAGCACAAAGGTCATGAAATCGGTAGGGGAAATTGTCGTCTCGCCCACTTGGAAACCGGCACGGAACTGGGCCACGACCTCGGCCAGATCAGTCACGCTGGCACCCCAGACCAGCGACAGCACCGGTACGGCCAGCATGAACAGCACAAAGCCGATCACGACAGGCATCAACGGGCCGACTTCTTCGGTTTCGCTTATGGGGGCGTATATGTCATAGACCAGCTTCTGCAGCACGATTATCACGCCAAAGATCGCCAGCGTCATGACCGCCGGCGCAAAAAGAGAGGCAGATGCAGCTGCAAAGCCAGCGCCAGCCAACACCGGCGACGCGATGGCCACGATTATGCACAACAGGCCCACGGATACGCGCACCCGCCCGCCAGAGCCTGACCTGCCCGGCCAGTCCATCGGCGCATGCCGCAGCAGATAACCCAGACGGAACAGAACCGCCGCCAGCAGCACCTGCAACGGCAAAGTCACAACCCCGATCGACGCGTCAGAGGCACCGGCGTTCTGCATCAGCGCAGTGACGATAACAATCGCGGCAAGGCCAACCCCCAGCGCCACGCCGCTGCTGCGAATCCGGCCACGCACATCTGCGGGATACCCCAATGGGCCGCCCTGATCGCCATGCGGGAACAACTGCCCGTTTAGCCAGCGCGCTACGATGACGACAAAACCCGCGCCAAAGATTGCCTGCGACAGAGCATCACCCGACCGGGCCAGCACGCCCAGCTGCCGTAGCCCAAGGATCAAGGCCGCCAGCCCAAGCGTCGGCAGCACAATCTGCCACAACGACAGCAGGAACGACCAGATGGCCCTGCCTAACGCGTGGCTGTTTTCCACTCGGTCCTGCAGCAGCGACACCCACGACCGCGATCGCAGCAACAGCACCAGCGCCACCGCCAGATACACGATCGACAACGGCACACCTGGCCAGATCGCCCCTGAGAAGAAGCGGGTCGAAATCCTCGCCGCAGCGGCGGACACAACGAATTCAAGCGCGGTGCGGGCGCTTTGCACCGCGTCAGGCCAGTTTGCTGGGTTCAGGGGCGATGGGCTGCGGGCGGTCAGCCGCGCGGTGTCACGGGCGCGCAACTGGCTATCGACCTCTGAAATCAGGCCATCGGCGCGGGCATAGGCTTCGCGGGCCAGCACGGCGGGTGCGCTCAACTCATCCAACTGGCGGTTCAGCACGGTGCGCCGTTCCAAGATGGCGGGCTGCTCTTCACCGCTTTCGGGCACCGTTCCAAGCGCGCTGATCTGACCCTGCACCGTCGAAATGCGACCGGCGTTAAGTGATCCCAGCGCCTGAAAGCGGTCACGCCAGCCAAACAATGTCTCTCGCGTGCGAGACAGGGCCAGCGAGGACCCCGTGCCAGTGCCCAGCAATTCCTCTGCCGCGCCGACGCGGCTTTGCCAGTCGGACAGGTCGGGCACGGCATTCGCCAGAGCCCGCTCTGCCGCGTCCAGCGCTTTGGGGTCGCCCACATCTTCGGCGGCACTCCGCTGAGCTGTGGTTTCTTCCGGTGTTGCAGCTGGCGAAGAAAGCAAGCCGTCAATGGCCACCTGCGCGGTGGCACCCTGCCCGGCCACCCAAACCGTCAGCGCTAGCCAAAGACAAAGGCGCAGGGTCATGCGTCTTCGAAAACGCCGGGAATGGACTGCGGCCCAGTGGTCAGCCATGACGGCACCGGCAGCCCCTTAGACCGCAGAAAATCAGGGTTCCACAGTTTCGACTGGTAGCGCGTGCCATAGTCGCACAGGATGGTGACGATGGTGTGCCCCGGCCCCATGTCACGGGCCATACGGATCGCGCCGGCGACGTTGATACCGGACGATCCGCCTAGGCACAGCCCCTCGTGCTGCAGCAGATCAAAGACAATCGGCAGTGCTTCGGAATCGGGGATGTTGTAGTTCATGTCGGGCGTGAAACCTTCAAGGTTGGCCGTGATGCGGCCCTGCCCGATGCCTTCGGTGATGCTGTCACCAGAGGACTTCATCACGCCGTGCTCGTAATAGTTATAAAGCGCGGCACCATCAGGATCGGCGAGGCCAATTTTCACGCCCTTGGGCTGCAGCGCCATACTGACACCGGCCAATGTGCCGCCAGAACCGACGGCACAGATAAAGCCGTTCACGCGGCCATCGGTCTGGTCCCAGATTTCAGGGCCCGTTGTCTCGATGTGCGCCTGACGGTTCGCCACGTTGTCGAACTGGTTCGCCCAGATCACACCGCCGGGTGTTGTCTTGGCCAACTTTTCGGCCAAACGGCCGGAATAGCGGACATAGTTGTTAGGGTTCTTGTAAGGCGCGGCAGGCACCTGCACTAATTCGGCACCGGCAAGGCGCAGCATGTCTTTCTTTTCCTCGGACTGAGTTTCCGGGATCACGATGACGGTCTTGAACCCCATCGACGCGCCAACCAGCGCAAGGCCAATGCCGGTGTTGCCAGCAGTACCTTCGACGATGGTGCCGCCGGGATTCAGAAGGCCTTTGGCCACCGCGTCCTTGATGATGTAAAGCGCGGCGCGGTCCT
>CAWUXN010000210.1:0-3007 GCA_963926415.1 uncultured Loktanella sp. | reverse complement strand
CCGCGCAGATCGACGATATTGCCGCCCATGGTTTTTTCATTCGCGGCCACAAGTGCGCGCATGATGTCCTGATCTTCCAGCAGAAGATCGGGGTCCGCAATGATGCGATCACGGACGGATGTGTCCATCAGGGGTGTTGTGCTCATGTGCCTGCTCTTTTTTGATTTTGTGCAAGGCTAGCAGGTCTGACGCCTGATTTCGCCTTTAAATTGATCGCGGGGTGGAAGGGGCCGCACCTGTTGCAGGTGCGGCCCAGTCAGCTGTGTTTACAGAATCTTGATGCCAGCTTTCTTCACGTCGGCCATGAAGCCATCTAGGCCTTTGTCCGTCAGGATGTGGTTCGCCATTGCCTTGATGACGGCAGGTGGTGCGGTGGCGACATCGGCACCGATCAGGGCCGCGTCCTTCATGTGGTTGGCGGTACGGATCGAGGCAACGAGGATCTGCGTGTCGAAGCCATAGTTGTCATAGATCGTTCGGATGTCGCCGATCAATTCCATGCCGTCGATATTGATGTCGTCCAGACGGCCCACAAAGGGGCTGATGAACGTCGCGCCGGCCTTGGCGGCCAGCAACGCCTGATTGGCAGAGAAGCACAGCGTCACGTTGACCATAGTGCCTTCGTCGCTTAGCGTCTTGCAAGTTTGCAGGCCGGCCCAAGTCAGCGGCACCTTGACGGCGATGTTTGGTGCGATCTTGGCCAGCTTGCGGCCTTCGGCCAGCATCGTCTCGGCGTCCAGTGCCACGACTTCGGCCGACACGGGGCCACTGACGAGGTCACAGATTTCCTTGGTGACTTCGAGGATGTCCCGGCCGGACTTGGCGATCAGCGAAGGGTTGGTGGTGACCCCATCGACCATGCCCAGTGCGTGCAGCTCCTTGATTGCGTCGATGTCTGCGGTGTCCACGAAAAACTTCATTGGCTCGTTCCCCCTTTGGGTTGGCGTTTGCTTGGTCAGCGTTTACCTGATGGGGGAAACCCTGAAAAGGCCGTTATGGTTCAGTCACATTTCAATGAGGGCGAATTGGTTGGTGTTCTGACCACCCAGCCGCTTGGGCGGGTGCTGGATTACAAGGCACCAGAGGGCGGTTGCTTTGCTGGTGCCTTTGTCGAAGTGCCGTTGGGGCCACGTAAAATTCTAGGCGTGGTCTGGGGTCCGGGGGCCGGGGATTACGAATATTCCAAGGTGCGCAGTGTAATGCGTGTCCTGGATGTAGCCCCGATGCGGTCTGAAATGCAGACTTTTTTAACGCGTGCCGCCGATTATACCCTGACGCCGCTGGACCAGATGTTGCGGCTGGCGACGCGGGCACCGGGGATGGGCGATGCGCCGGGTACGCGCAAGGTGTACCGGCTTGGGGCAAACGAGCCGACGCGCATGACCGATGCGCGCCGCGCTGTGCTGGATGTGCTGCGCGAATACGGCGGGCTGGCGTTCACGCTGAAGGAACTGGCAGACATGGCGGGCGTCGGCATGTCAGTCGTCAAGGGCATGGTCAAGCTGGGTGCGGTGTCAGAGGAATTCGCGCCGCGCGATACGGCTTATCCAAGGTTGGACCCCGATTATGGCGGCAAAGAGCTGACGGCAGATCAGGCGGCAGGGGCCGAGGTGTTGGCGCAGGCGGTGGCCAGCGGCACCTATGGCACGACTTTGCTGAAGGGTGTTACCGGGTCAGGCAAGACCGAAGTTTATCTGGAAGCCGTGGCCGCCTGCCTGCGGGCCGGGCGGCAGGCGCTGGTGCTGCTGCCAGAGATCGCGCTAACGGGCGAGTTCCTTGACAGGGTCGAGGCGCGCTTTGGTCAGCGGCCTGCGGAATGGCACTCTGGCGTCACGCAAACTGAACGGCGGCGTTGCTGGCGAATGGTGGGTCAGGGGGATGCCGACCTTGTGGTCGGGGCCCGGTCGGCGCTGTTTCTGCCGTACCGCGATTTGGGGTTGATCGTGGTCGATGAGGAGCACGACACTTCCTACAAGCAAGAGGACGGCGTGCTTTATAACGCCCGCGATATGGCTGTGCTGCGGGCTGCAGGGAATGGCACGCAAGTGGTGCTGGCGTCTGCGACGCCGAGCCTGGAGAGTTGGGCGAACGTCGAGGCGGGCAAGTATCGCCGGCTGGAGCTCAAGAGCCGGTTTGGCCCGGCTGTGATGCCGAAAATGTCGGCTATCGATATGCGCAGCGAAGAATTGCCCAGCGGGCATTGGGTGTCGCCCAGCCTGCGCACTGCGATGCAATCGCGGTTGGACAAGGGTGAACAGAGCCTCGTGTTTTTGAATCGGCGCGGGTACGCGCCGGTGACGCTGTGCCGGGCTTGCGGGCATCAGATTGCCTGCGACGATTGCGATGCGCGGATGGTGGAGCACCGGTTCTTGAAACGGCTCATGTGCCACCAATGCGGGGCCACGAAGCCGATGCCGACGGTCTGCCCCCATTGCGCGGCAGAGGACAAGCTAAGCGCGGTCGGTCCCGGTGTAGAGCGGATGGGCGAAGAGGTGCAGGCGCTGTTCCCGGATGCGCGGGTCGTCGTTCTGTCGTCTGATCTGTACGGCTCGGCCCGCGCGATGAAGGCGCATATCGCGGATATTGCGGCGGGTGGAGCGGATATCATCATTGGCACGCAGCTGGTGGCGAAGGGGCATAACTTTCCTAAGCTGACGCTGGTGGGGGTGATCGACGCGGATCTGGGTCTGCAAGGGTCTGACCTGCGCGCGGCTGAGCGGACGTTTCAACTCATGCGGCAGGTCGCGGGCCGGGCAGGCCGGGCAGAGGCCCCGGGCGAGGCGTTGCTCCAGACCTATCAGCCGGAACATGCCGTGATTCGGGCGATTGTGGCCGGCGATGAAGAGGCGTTCTGGTCCGCCGAAGCGGCAGAGCGCAAGGCCGCCGGTGTGCCGCCCTATGGCCGGATGGCGGGGATCGTGCTGAGCGCGACGGATGTGCAGCAGGTATTCGATCTGGGTGCCGCGATGGCGCGGCAGGATGGGCCGCTGCGGCGGATCGGGGCGCA
>CAWUXN010000209.1:0-5584 GCA_963926415.1 uncultured Loktanella sp. | reverse complement strand
CCACCAGATCCAAGGCAAGCTCGACATAAGAAAGCGGCCGGTTACTCGGCCCGCGTTTCCAGCTGGCAAGGTTCACTTCGTAGATGCTGATCGGTGCTTCGATGTTCTGGGCCGCAGCCCGCGTTTTCATGTAATCGGCGTCATGCCAATCCGCGTGGGACAGATCGCGCACGACTGATCCTGTGCGCGGCGGATGCTCTGACCCGAATCCCATTGGATCGGCTTTCAGCGGCAGCCGCGTGCCAGTGATGCCGATGATCTCGTACTTATAGACTTCGCCCGGGCCGATGCCGGGCATAAAGATCTCCCAGACCCCGCCGCCGCGCCGCCGCATCGACGCACGCCGCCCGTCCCACAGATTAAAGTCGCCCACGACCGACACGCGCTGCGCATTCGGGGCCCAGACTGCAAAATGAGTGCCGCGCATGCCCTCATGTACCATGACATGAGCGCCCAGCGCTTCCCACAAGCGCTGGTGCGATCCTTCGCCGAGGAAATAGATGTCCTCGTCCGTCAGCACGGGGCCAAAGGCGTAGGGATCGTAAAAGTCCCAGCTATGGCCCTGCGCGCTGGCCCGCAGGCGATAGGACTTGGGCCGCACCGCAAAGGCGGCAACGAACAGTCCCGGATAATCGTGCAGCGCGGTCATCGCGGCTTCGGCCTTGCCAGTCAGCACTGTTACAGAATCTGCGCCCGGCACGAAGACCGTAAGCAAAACGCCAGCCCCGCAGTCTTGCAGGCCCATTTGCGCAAAGGGGTCCGCGCAATGGCCCGTCACTATCGCACGAGCGGCGTTGTGGTCTACCATGGATTCGGCGTTCGGCGTCTGGGTCGTTGGCATAAGGGCCCCTTTCGTCGGGTCGGTTGGCCACGCCGGCCTGCGGATGCACGCCACTATACCAACTGCTTCCACAGGCAAACACAAGGTGCTCACGCCACCTTAACCCCTATGCCTGCATGTTGATACCGAACAACGGGGCGCTGGGTGTTGCCGCCGCGCCATAAATCCCGGCGTCGGATTCTGGACGCTAGCACGACCAGACCTGCCGGCATTATCAATGCCAAAACCCGAGGGGCCAAACGATGGGACACGACTTGCGCCATCTGGCCCTGATCTTTTTTTGCTTGCTGGCTGGCGGCTTTCCGGCTGGCCACGTTCAGGCGCAATCAGACCTGACGGCGCAGCAAGCCATCGGCAACGGCAGGCTTTTCAACAATGATCTGATCGGTGACGGTCAGGATCGTTGGCGCACCGGCAGCTATGTCTTCAGCCATATGCGGGCTGCCGAACCCTATGAAGGCACATTGCGCGGCATCGGCGAAGTGATGGAATACCGCTTTCGCACCGAGATCATTGCGCCTACCCGCCGTACGCGTGATCGCCCTTACGCGGAAATCATCAGTCTTGGCGCGCATACTAACTACACCCTCGGCCCTGCCGAAATCAGCCTTGGGGGCGACATTCTGGCAACCGGGCCGCAAATTGGCCTGGATGATTTCCAAAAGGCTTATCACCGCGCATTTAGCCTGCCACGGCCAACCACTGGGAATGCAATTCATAACCAGTTCGCGTTCCAAGGAACCGGCGAGGCGCGCTATACCTATCGCATGGCCCCCACCGCCAGCCTGCGCCCCTTTGTAGAAGCGAAAGCCGGCGCAGAGGACACGATCCGCGCGCGGGCCGACCTGCTGGTCGGCAAAATCGGGCAGGACGATGTGCTGCTGCGCGATGTTGTAACAGGGCAACTTTACCGCGGCACTCAAGACGACGAAACAGGCGTCAGCTTTGTGCTGGGCGGCGATGTTGCCGCGGTGAATGACAGTCTGTTCCTGCCCGTATTACAAGGCTATGTTGCGTCCCCAACCAGTACACGCGCTAGGGCTGGTATGAATTGGCAGCCCGTGCCGGGGATTTCGTTCTTTTACGGTGCCACCTACCTTAGCCGCGAATTCGAGGCGCAGGACAAAGGTCAGATCGTGGGATCGTTGAAATTGAATTTCAATTTCTGACGAAAAGCGCCGCCGTCATGCAGCATCCGCTTGATTGCGGCACTGCCACCTTGTTATCCCCGCCCATGACCTTGCGCAATTAACGACGCGGGGCACATGAGGCAAAGTAAACAGGTGTGAAAACGGGCTTTCTTAGCACGTTCATCATCCCTTGGTCACAAACGGAGCTGGACGGGCACAACTCTGCGCCGGTTCGCTGAATTCGTACTGGAGCGGTCTGGTCCTGGACCGGAGAGCCGGTGCGCGTGGATGGCCCAAGCGCCATCCTTCCGCTGGGACCATACGAGGGCGAGGCAGATCTGCGCAAGCGCGCTGCACTGACCGTGCGGCTGCGGCTCGCGTTGCCACACGTACCTGCACGCCCCGCGCCGATGGTGCGGCAGGGGCCGCTTTTCGATAAATCATTAACCGTCATCAACAGGCAGACTACTTGGGATGTCGCGCTGATCCCGCGCGGCGCAGGGCGCAAGCCGCTGCTGATGTTTCTGAACGCGATCCCGCCGCGCCGTACAGACCTGTGGATCGTGCGGCACGACACAGACCTCACCACCCAGGCAGAGACTGAGGATACGCCCAAAGGCGTCATTTGTTTGACGCCCGGCACGATGATCCTGACACCAGACGGCCCGCGCGACGTGGCAAGTCTGGGCGAAGGTGACCGGGTCCAGACGCAGGACAACGAGGCCGCCGAAATCCTGTGGATTGGCCGCCGCCGTGTTACCGGTGCCCGGATTTTAGCTATGCCTGAACTGGCCCCGGTCCGCCTACGCGCCGGGGCGCTGGACCGCGATGTGCTGGACGCAGGGCTGCTGGTGTCCCCCGGCCATCGCATCGTGCTGCGCGACCGCAGCCCGCAGGCCGTAACCTATATCCATATGATGCTGGCGCAGCATCAAATCGTCTTTGTCAACAACGTCCCGACCGAGAGTTTTCATCCCGCCTCTGCCGCGCTGGCCATGATTGCGCCGGACGACAAGGATCGCCTGTTTGCCCGCCTGCCCGATTTGCGGGCCGATATGGGGGCCTATGGCGGCTATGCCCAGCGCGTGTTGTCGGTCAGCGAAGCGGCGGTGCTGCAGAATGACCGCAGCCGCCGCGCCTAGCCGAACTGCTGCCGATAAGCGCGGGGTGACACCCCAAACGCTTTGCGAAACGCCCGGGCGAAATAGGCCGGGTCGGAAAAGCCCATATCATAGGCCAGCGCGGTGACCGATTGGCGGGTGTAGGCTAACCGCCTCGCCGCCTCTCCCATCAGGTAATCCTGCACTGCGCCCATGACCGATTGATCCGCCTGCGCCCGCACGACCCGGTTCAGCTGCGTGGCAGATGTGCCCAGACATGCCGCATAGTCGGCAACACGCCAGCCGTCGGCAGCGTGATGCCTGACCGCTGCCTCGAACCTTGAATAAAGCGTGGGTGGCGCGCCAATACCGCCCGCATCGCCGTGGATCAAATCGCAGGCCAGCGCCGTCACCAGCCCCCGCAATGCCACATCACGCAACCCGCCGGGGTCCGCGTACCAGCTGGACAGCGCGGTAAAAATTGCCTCGGTCCGCGGTGCGGCGGGGGCGATATGAAGGCGGTTCAGACCCTGCGCCGCCAGCCCGTCCAGCACGGCGACCGGCACCGAAACGACCACCCCGACTGTGCCCGCATCAAAGACGAAGCCATGATCCAACTTGCTAGGCATAGAAATCGTGACAGGCGGCAACAATACCCGGTCACCAGAGGCCAGCTGCACCGTCACCCCGCCGGATGCGATCAGAAAGAACTGGTGCAAACCGGGGTGCCTGTGGCGACCGATCTTCCAGTCATGCCGGGCGGCACGGGTGGTAATTGCCTCGCAGTGCAAGACATCGGGAAAGATGCGCCCATCGCCATAAAGCGCAAAGGCAGGGCTGGAAATGGTTGGATTATCCATTTTTTGGCTCCGATCGTCTAGGTATGATGACCCAATCCGGTCCATTTTTGCAAGAGACGTGGATAAGGGGGGCGATCCGTGCGCACACAGGTCTGTATTATCGGCGGCGGCCCATCTGGCCTGTTGCTGTCGCAATTGCTTGATCGGGCTGGTATCGCATCTGTCGTGTTGGAACGGCAATCGCGGGACTATGTGCTGGGCCGCATCCGCGCGGGTGTGCTGGAATACGGCACCGTGGGGATGCTGGAGCAGGCGGGCGTCGCAGAACGCGCCCATGCCGAAGGGCTACCGCATTCGGGCACCTATCTGGCGGTGCAGAACAAAGGCTTTCGCATCGATTTTGACGCGTTGATCGGCAAGAAGGTCATGGTCTATGGCCAGACAGAAGTGACGCGCGATCTGTATGCGGCACGCGCAGCGGCGGGCGGAACCGTGATCCACGGCGTTGAGGGCACACAGCCCCGCGATCTGGACACGGCCGCGCCCTATGTCACCTATACGCTGGGCGGCACCGAACATCGCATCGACTGCGATTTCGTTGCTGGCTGCGATGGCTTTCACGGCCCGTCCCGGCAGGCGATCCCAAAAAATGTGCTGACCGAATATGAACGAGTTTATCCCTTTGGCTGGCTGGGCGTGCTGTCGGAAACGCCCCCTGTCAGCCACGAGCTGATCTATGCAAACCACCCGCGCGGCTTTGCGCTGGCGTCGATGCGCAACGCGAACCTAAGCCGGTATTACATTCAGGCCCCAGTGGACGATTCGCTGGGAAAGTGGACCGATCAGGCGTTCTGGGATGAGCTGCGTCGCCGCCTTCCCCATGACGCTGCCGATGCGCTGATCACTGGCCCGGCGATCGAGAAATCAATTGCGCCATTGCGGTCCTATGTCGCCGATCCGATGCGCTGGGGCCGACTCTTTCTTGTCGGGGATGCGGCCCATATCGTCCCGCCAACCGGGGCCAAGGGGCTGAACCTGGCCGTGTCGGATGTGCATTATCTGTTCGAGGCGCTGAAGCAGCATTATAACGAACACGACGACAGCGGACTGGACGGCTATTCACAAACCGCGCTGGCGCGGGTCTGGAACGCGATCCGGTTCAGCTGGTGGTTCACAACGACGATGCACCGCTTTCCTGATCAGACGCCGTTTGATCAGGCCATTCAGGACGCAGAGCTGCGCTACTTGGAAGGGTCCACAACTGCCCAGCGCGGGCTGGCAGAAAACTATGTAGGGCTGCCCTATTAACTGCCCATCGCCATGTCGCGGATGACGGTCGGTCCCAACAGCGCGGGCAGCATGAGGGTCGCCATACCGCCAGACATCTGCACCGGCAGCTTGTTGGCCTTCTCGACGGCCTTCATTTCCCGCGCTTCCCGCATCTCTTTCGCATAGACGATCGTCGCGCCTGATATGGCGGTGCCACAGGCCATCGACTGGAAAATCAGATGCGCAAAGGCTGCGACCTCTGGCACGCCAGTCCGCGCCGCCATATCGCGCAATGCGCCGGGACGGTCGCGCCCGGCCAGCACCTCGGCGTGGCACAGCAGCAATTCTCTGCTGATCTCTGGCGGCACCGGGTCGGACAGAACGGAGAATCGTCAAACGCACCGGCAGGTGCGAGGCTGCTGGGCAAAGTTTGCGACACCAGAT
>CAWUXN010000208.1:0-14260 GCA_963926415.1 uncultured Loktanella sp. | reverse complement strand
CAGCGTCCATGATAGCAGCCACACGCCGCACCGGCTGCAAACCACTCTGACCCCGGTCCCAGAAGCGGTGGTGGCGGCCCTGCGCCCCGCCTTGTTGGTGTCGATTGACGACCTGCTCGCTGTGGTAAAGAAGTTTCTGATCCCACAGGTCTCGCGCTCGGGGCTGGATCGCTGTTTGCGTCGCCATGGGGTGGCCAATTTGCCCGATCTACAGGCAAAATCGACCCGGCCGGAACATAAGGTATTCAAGACCTAAGAGCCAGGATATCTGCATGTGGACGTGAAGTGTCTACCTCAGATGGCTAACGAAACCTCACGGCGCTACCTGTTCTTGGCCATCGACCGTGCCACCCGCTGGGTCTTCATCCGCATCTACAAATCCAAAACTGCCGCGAATGCCCGCCGGTTCCTGCGTGATCTAGAAAGGGCCTGCCCTCTCCGCATCCTCACCATACTTACGAACAATGGCAAAGACCGCGTGTTCGGCTTGCGCAAGCGCGCTGCCACCGGCAAGCACGAATTCGACCAGCTGTGCGCCGACCTGAAAATTGAACATCGGCTTGCCCCACCGCAGCATCCCCAGACCAATGGCATGGTCGAGCGATTCAACGGCCGCATCGAGGAGGTGCTACAGTCGCACCACTTCCGTTCCGGCGAGGAACTCGAAACCACACTGCACCGCTAGGTGCTGCTCTACAACCAGCAGCTTCCCCAGTCGGCCTTGGGCAGCAAGACGCCATTGCAGGCGATAAAGGTCTCGCACAAACTGAAGCCGGATATATTTAAAAAAGGAAACCATACTAACTTCCGGGATGTGACACTCAGCCAATACGCGGGCGCTTATGATGCCTTGCAGGGCGACTATTTTTTCAGATCGACGGCGGCGGCGATACCCTGTGGGGCGGTGACGGTGCCGACATCATGGATGGCGGCATGGATAGTGAGTTCATCTGCGGCGGTTTGGGCGATGACCTGATTGGCCGGCAGGTTGACGACAGCATCTTTACCGGGATGAGGGATGATAGGGGTCTTTGCCGATGCAGGTTGCAATGTGATTGAAACCGAACTTGGAGCCGATATGGTTGATACTACCAGCTCTGCTACAGTCACGGACTTTGAACCGGAATTTGACCACACCGACATGGGACGCCTGTTTGATCCAACCGGCGCGGGCGATGATACTCCAGCCGAGGCGGCAAGCAAGGTTGAGATCGCCCTGCCTCAAGGTAAAGAGAACGGCGTGCGGTTCACCCTGGTGACGTTCAGCGACCACTCTGCCGCCGGAGCGACCAATGGCAACATCGAAGTGCGACTGGACAACGTGACGCCTGACCAACTGACAGCGGCGAACTTTACGACCTATACGTCAATCAATAGCCCGGTCTGCCCCTGCGGCGATACCGACAGACCCTTGCGGCAAACGCCGCAGGGGTATATCTTAGCAGCCATGAAACCGGTATTCGACATGGATGATCGCTCACGGCTGCCTTGGCGGTTTTTTGGCGCTAACTGCACGATCCTCGCTCATCTATGATGCGCGCGGCGCTTTTGCGCCCGCATCACGCCTGCTCATTCCCAACACATATACGGGAGAGGACATATGTCCCCCAAGACGCTTTACGATAAAATCTGGGATGCCCACGTCGCCCATGAAGCCGACGACGGCACCTGCCTTTTGTATATCGACCGCCATCTGGTCCACGAAGTGACTAGCCCGCAGGCCTTTGAAGGTCTGCGCATGACCGGTCGCTCAGTCCATGACCCGGACAAGACAATCGCCGTGCCGGATCACAACGTGCCCACCACGCTTGACCGCGCCAATGCGGCAACGATGACCGAAGACAGCCGCATTCAGGTCGAGGCGCTGGATACCAACGCCAAGGAGTTCGGCATACACTATTACCCTGTGTCCGACGTGCGTCAGGGAATCGTGCACATCGTCGGCCCGGAACAGGGCTGGACCTTGCCCGGCATGACCGTCGTTTGCGGTGACAGCCACACGGCAACCCACGGTGCATTTGGCTCGCTTGCTCATGGCATCGGCACGTCGGAGGTCGAGCATGTGCTGGCCACCCAGACGCTAATCCAGAAGAAATCCCAGAACATGAAGGTCGAGATCACGGGCAAGCTGCGCCCAGGCGTCACGGCCAAGGACATCACCATGTCCGTCATCGGCGTCACCGGCACGGCTGGCGGCACCGGCTATGTAATCGAATATTGCGGCGAAGCGATCCGCGATCTGTCGATGGAAGGCCGCATGACCGTCTGCAACATGGCGATTGAGGGCGGCGCGCGCGCTGGCATGATTGCGCCGGACGAAAAGACCTTTGCCTATTGCAATGGCCGTCCGCACGCACCCAAAGGTGCGCAGTGGGAAGCCGCGCTGACATGGTGGAAGACGCTCTATTCCGATGACGACGTGCATTGGGACAAGGTCGTCACACTGAAGGGCGAAGACATCGCGCCTTCCGTCACTTGGGGCACCTCGCCCGAGGACGTGCTGCCGATCACGGCAAACGTGCCTGCCGCCAGCGACTTTAAGGGTGGCAAGGTTGATGCGGCCCAACGGTCCATCGACTATATGGGGCTGACGGCGGGTATGCCCCTGACCGACATCAAGATCGATACCGTGTTCATCGGGTCCTGCACCAACGGCCGCATCGAAGACCTGCGCGCCGCCGCTGCGATCCTGAAGGGCAAAAAGATCGCCGTGACCCGCGCGATGGTCGTACCGGGCTCTGGTCTGGTCCGCGCCCAGGCAGAAGAAGAAGGTCTGGCGCAGATCTTTATCGACGCCGGTTTTGAATGGCGCATGGCAGGCTGTTCCATGTGTCTGGCGATGAACCCCGACCAACTGGCCCCGGGTGAGCGTTGCGCCGCGACGTCCAACCGGAACTTTGAAGGCCGTCAGGGCCGCGGCGGTCGCACGCACCTGATGTCACCTGCGATGGCTGCTGCCGCCGCGATCACGGGCCACCTCACTGACGTTCGGGAGATGATGTAATGGACAAGTTCGACAAACTGAGTGGCATCGCAGCCCCGCTGCCCCTGATCAACATCGACACCGACATGATCATCCCTAAGCAGTTCCTGAAGACCATCAAGCGGTCTGGCTTGGGTGTTAACCTGTTCGACGAGATGCGTTATGATGACGACCGCAACGAAATCCCGACGTTTGTGCTGAACAAGCCGCAGTACCGGGATGCGGAAATCCTTGTCGCGGGCGAAAACTTTGGCTGCGGTTCTTCACGTGAACACGCGCCTTGGGCGATCAAGGATTTCGGCATCCGCTGCGTGATCGCGCCCAGCTATGCCGACATCTTCTATAGCAACTGTTTCAAGAATGGCATCCTGCCGATCGCCTTGCCGCAAGAACAGGTCGATGCGCTGATGAAGGACGCCGAAAAGGGGTCCAACGCCCGGATCGAGATTGATCTGGAAGCGCAGACAATCACATCGTCGGACGGCGAAATGTTCAATTTCAAGGTCGACAGCTTTAAAAAGCATTGCTTGATGAACGGCCTGGACGACATCGGCCTGACCCTAGAGAAGGTCGCGTCCATCAAAACCTTCGAAGAGCAGGCTGCGACTGCCCGCCCCTGGGTCTGAACAGCGCCACAAATTTAAGCCATGCCATATGGGGCCGGAGCGATCCGGCCCCATATTTTGTGTCTGCCAATAGCCTGCCCAAACCTTGCCCCGAAAAGGTTGCAAACGCGCACCACCCGCGCCACAAAACCGCCTCTGATATTTCTCGATAGTTAACAGGCTGTTGCGGAGCGTTCTGAATTAAGGCAAAATAAAGGCAATAAAACCCCGACAATAAAGAGGGAGCCTGCGCTACAATCGCAGGAAAAGAACGGGACAAAGCGACGGCATCGTATAGCCGCTGACCGGGCAGAGGACGTTATGGCAGTATATTCGACCCTCGCAGCAGCGGGATTGCGCGCGCTTTGCGTGGTCGCGCTGATTACGCTACCGTCGTTATTGTTGCCCGTCCAAAGTCAGGATGGTCTGCAGGTCGTTGCCCTTGTGGCGATCTTTGCTGCGATCTTCACGGTGGTTGAATACACCGTCGCCAGCCCGAGCTTTATCGAATTCCGCAGCGCTCCACCGTTCAACCGCCTGCGGTTTATCGCTCTTTTCACAACAGTATTGATGCTGTCACTGATCATGCGCGGCAACGAGGCCCCGTCGACCCTAACCCGGCTGATGCAGCTGATGGGAGAGCGGGTCGGCGGATCGGCGGATTTCCCTTTCTCGCCCGTGCGCCTGATGGTGCTGATGATGCCGGAAGGCACAGACAGCCGCGCTCTTTATCTGATCTCGATCTCGGCCGGGCTGGCATACCTTGTGTCGCTGCTGTCTATTGCAATCTTTGGCGTGCTGTTGCGGTCCCATCATTGGCCACGGCGTAGCGGAACGTTCAACGTCTGGGTGAACTTGCCGATGTTCGACCCGACAACGGGCGGCGATGTCGTCAAGCAGTTGCACCGGGACAGCCAGATCAACCTGATCCTTGGCTTTTTGCTGCCGTTCGTATTTCCTGCGCTGGGTAAAATGGTGTCGCTTTTCATCACGCCAATCGTCTTGGACGACCCGCAAACCCTGATCTGGATCGTTTCTGCATGGGCCTTTCTTCCGGCAAGCCTGTTGATGCGGGGCATCGCCCTGTCGCGGGTTGCGCAGATGATCCATATGCAGCGCAAGCTCGAACACGCCCGCGCCGCCGCCGAGGGATTGTTGCCGGTCTGATTTCTGCCTTGCTGGCGGGTCACGCCAGCGCACAAGATATTCGTATCGCCACATTCGCTGCGCCTTTGGGCCACAAGGGCCCCGGCCTTTTGTTGCGAGATATGGGGCGGCAAGATGGTCAGATAGATGCGATTCTGGGCGTTATGACCCACACTTTCCCCGATATCTTGCTGTTGACCAACGTGGACTATGACCGAATCGGGTGTTTTCTGACCCGCACCGGACGATCCGGATGCAAATATTGCAGAGGCAGCTAGCTCACACCGGCTGGTCTGGGTGGACCTCCACCGCTAGGGTGCGGCTTGAAACCGCACCGCCTTGGCGTTACGCGGTGTAAACCCGTTTGCAGCCAAGGACGTATCCTATGTCGAACCCTACCCTTCTGATCCTCGCCGGTGACGGCATCGGCCCCGAAGTCATGAACGAGGTGAAGCGCATCATCACCTGGTACGGTGACAAGCGCGACATGCCTTTTGACGTGACCGAGGACCTAGTCGGCGGCTGCGCCTATGATAAACACGGCACGCCCCTAACCGACGAGACCATGGTCAAGGCGCAAGAAGTCGACGCCGTTCTACTGGGTGCCGTGGGCGGCCCGAAGTACGACAATCTGGATTTCAGCGTAAAGCCAGAGCGTGGCCTGTTGCGTCTGCGCAAAGAAATGGACCTGTTTTCGAACCTGCGCCCGGCGCAGTGCTTTGACGCGCTGGCCGACTTTTCGTCCCTGAAGCGCGATATCGTGGCCGGTCTGGACATCATGATTGTGCGCGAGCTGACCTCTGGCGTTTATTTCGGAGAACCGCGCGGCATTCACCTCGAAGGCAACGAGCGTGTGGGCATCAACACCCAGCGTTACACCGAGTCCGAGATCGCCCGCGTCGCGCGGTCTGCGTTTGAACTGGCCCGCCGCCGGAGCAACAAGGTCTGCTCAATGGAAAAAGCCAACGTCATGGAATCCGGCGTGCTGTGGCGGCAGGTTGTGACCGAAATTCACGAAAAGGAATACAGCGACGTGGAGCTGAGCCACATGTACGCCGATAACGGCGCGATGCAGCTGGTGCGGAACCCCAAGCAGTTTGACGTCATCGTGACCGACAACCTGTTCGGTGACTTGCTGTCCGACGCTGCCGCGATGCTGACCGGTAGCCTCGGTATGTTGCCTTCCGCATCGCTGGGTCTACCGATGGCAAATGGCCGCCCCAAGGCGATGTACGAGCCGGTACACGGCTCTGCCCCCGACATCACCGGTCGAGGCAAGGCGAACCCAATCGCTTGTATCCTGAGCTTTGCCATGGCGCTGCGTTACAGCTTTGACGCCGGTGCAGAGGCTGATCGTCTGGAAGCCGCAGTCGAGCAGGTGCTGTCCGACGGCGCCCGTACCGCCGACCTGCTGGGGCCAGAGGGTGGTTCGCCGATCAGTACGACTGAAATGGGCGACGCTATCTTGGCCGCGCTGGATGCAAGCCTGTAATCGGACGCTGAAATAAGCGGCAGGGCGGTCAAAACCGCCGCCCTGCCTTAAGGCCGGCTTGACCTTCGCAGCCTTAGGGTCAACGAAAGGTTCGTTCCCAAATTTCGGTCGCACAAGGACACGCCCATGTCATCCAATGCCCGTGGTGCCCTGCTCGCCCTGCTCGCCTTTGGTATTTTTGCCACCCACGACGTCTTTATCAAGGTGCTGGGCGGCAGCTATTCTCCGATTCAGATCGTGTTCTTTTCGGTGCTGCTAGCCTTTCCGCTGGCGACCGTATCGCTGATGCGCGACGCGACGCCCGGCACGCTGCTGCCGCGTCATCCTTGGTGGATGCTGGTGCGGACCATTTCGGCCATCGTCACGGGCTTTTGCGCCTTTTACGCCTTTTCCGTGCTGCCGTTAGCGCAGGTCTACGCAATCCTGTTCGCCGCGCCCTTGCTGATCACAATTCTTGCGGTGCCACTGCTTGGGGAGACCGTGCGCCTGCGCCGGGGGCTGGCTGTTGTCGTTGGCCTGATCGGCGTTCTGGTGGTGCTACGCCCGGGCAGCACGCAATTTGAACTAGGTCACGCCGCGGCGCTGCTGTCGGCCATTGGTGGGTCACTGGGGTCAATCATCGTGCGCAAAATCGGTGCCGACGAACGCCCGGTTGTGCTGATGCTGTTTCCCATGCTGGGCAACTTTGTCGTCATGGGGACCGCACTTGTGTTCGTCTATCAGCCGATGCCGATCGCCCATATCGGGATGTTGGCCGTCATTTCAGTCTTTGCCTATGTCGCGGGCCTGTTGGTCATCGCCGCCTACAAGTCGGGCGAGGCGGTGATCGTCGCGCCGATGCAATACAGCCAGATCCTGTGGGCCACCGCCTATGGTATGCTGTTCTTTGACGAAACGCCCGATAGCACGACGGTTCTTGGGGCCAGTATCATCATCGCGTCTGGCCTGTATATCGTGCTGCGGGAAAGCCAGTCGACCGAAAGCGGCACACCAGTGCTGCGTACCCGCGCGCGGTTTGAAACCGGGACGTTCCTACGCCCCCGCCCGCGCGAGATTGACAAGATAGCGGTAGTACCGCGTATTGTGCCGTAAACTGCGCCATCAGCCAGCGCCCACCCGCATCTAAGCGGTCTGCCAGTGCGTGTGCCGCCTGTTGCAAAACCGCGCCGGAAAGACAGCGTTTAGGCTTGGCAAACGCCGCGACCAGAGTTAAAAAGCGCTCAAGGTCGGGCTGTAGCGCAGCCTGGTAGCGCACCTGCTTCGGGAGCAGGGGGTCGGAGGTTCGAATCCTCTCAGCCCGACCAGTATCAATCAAATTGCCAGCTCTTTTGGGACCTCCCCGCACAGGGTCGCGTTCAACCTTCAATATGAAGGAGTATAAATCATGAGCGGCGATACAAACGGCAGCGCCACCGAAAACGGTTAAGCAGTTGACGCGACAGGGCGTCAAATGGACCGGCCAGAGGGTACGGATCATATCCCCCTCAATGACGAAAAGTCCGAAGACAAACAATGCAGAGGCCGCCCTGATGGGGCGGCCTTTTCGCTTAGTGGCTGTCTTTGAAGGCGGCCTTGGCTTCTGATGTCGCCTCTGTCTGGTACTTAGACTGCCATTCCTCGAACGGCATTCCGTAAAAAGCCTCTCGGCCTTCGGCTTTTAACATCTCGATCCCGCGCTCGTTCGCGGCCTCTTGATACCAGCGGGACAGGCAGTTACGGCAAAAGCCGGTCAAATTCATCATATCGATGTTCTGCACGTCAGGGCGGTCCTGCATCAGGTGCTGCCGCAGACGGCGAAAGGCGGCGGCTTCCAGTTACAGCTTAGTTTGATCGTCCATCTTAACTCTCCTTCAAAGGCCAGTGTCGGCCAAAACCTGTTGCAAAAGCAGGGCCAGCCGGGTGGCCCATACGGCCTGCCCCTGCGGCGTATCGATCAGATCGTGCCGCACCTCGATCAGCAGATTGGGGCGACCGTGTTTCAGCGCGTGCCGATCGATACTGTCGCCGGGCAAGTTTCCGGAATAAGGCTGATTATCACCGGTCGTCCAGCCCTGCGCCCGGCAGGCGGCAATAAAGGGCTGGGCCAGCCGTCCATCGCCAGCATAAAGGACACCAACTTCCCACGGGCGCGGACTGCGGCCGACCAGTTGCGGCGTAAAGCTGTGGATCGCGCAGATCACCGGGTCCGCGCGCTGCGCCGCAAGGTCCGCGATGGCAACATGATAGGGTCGATGAAGGCGGTCAAGGCGCGCCTCTTTCTCTGCTTCGTCAGCGCTTGCGTTGGCGGGAATCACGGTGCCATCATAGAGCTTCATCAGCAGCGTCGGGTCCAACTCGCCCCTGTTCGGGTCAATCACAAGCCTAGAGAAGCAGGACGCGATCACCGGCGCGTTCAAAGCATCGCCCAACCCCTGAGCTAAACCCAGCGCGCCGACATCATAGGCGATGTGGCGACCCATGTCGGGGGCGGGCAGCCCCAAATCGCCGCCGTTGACCCAACCGGGCACTGCGTTACTGGCATGATCGCAGGTCACCAGCCACCGGCCAGGGCGATCGGCACCACTTATTTGAAAGGCAGTTTCGTGCATGTCAGCTGTCATTATTTTTTCACCGCATTTAGGCTAGTTGTGGCACGAATGGAATTAAGCAATAAGGGCGATGAACAAGGTGTTACCGCTAACACCGCCCTGTCCACCTTATAAGGGACCTATTTCGATGAAACGTAATCGCAACGTCAAGATCGTCGCCACCCTCGGCCCGGCATCCAACACTTACGAGATGATCCGTAAGCTGCACGAGGCTGGTGCAGATGTGTTCCGCCTTAACATGTCCCACGGCAGCCACGAAGAAATTCGTGTGCGTCACGCCATGATTCGCCAAGTCGAAGAGGACATCGGCAGCCCTATATGCATTCTTGCCGACCTTCAGGGGCCAAAACTACGGGTTGGCGTCTTCAAGAACGGCGAAGAAATGCTGGAGGTCGGTGCTGCCTTCCGTCTGGACCTGAAAGACGAAGAAGGAGACGTGAACCGCGTCAAGCTGCCCCACTAAGAGATTTTCGATGCGCTGGAGCCGGGTGCCCACCTGCTAGTGAACGACGGCAAAATCAAGTTGCGCGTCAAGGAATGTGGTGCCGATTTCGCAGATTGCGAAGTCATCGTCGGCGGCATGATTTCCAACCGCAAAGGCGTGAACGTGCCTGACGTCGTGCTACCGCTGGCCGCGCTGTCGGACAAGGACCGCAAGGATTTGGAGTTCGTCTGCGAGCTGGGTGTTGACTGGCTAGCCCTATCATTCGTGCAGCGCGCCGCCGACGTGGAAGAGGCCCGCGCCCTTTGCAAAGGCCGCGCTGCCATCCTGTCCAAGATCGAAAAGCCCAACGCAGTAAAGGTCTTCGACGAGATTCTGGCCGTCAGCGATGGAATTATGGTTGCCCGTGGCGATCTGGGTGTCGAACTACCTGTGCAGAACGTGCCGCCCATACAAAAGCAGCTGGTCCGCAAGTGCCGCGCCGCCGCCAAGCCGGTGATCGTTGCGACCCAGATGCTGGAATCCATGATCGATTCTCCGATGCCCACTCGTGCAGAAGTGTCTGATGTGGCTACCGCGATCTATGAAGGGGCCGACGCGATCATGCTGTCCGCCGAATCCGCCGCCGGATCGTTCCCGATCGAAGCGGTGCAGACAATGGACAACGTCGCACAAGAGGTCGAGGCCGACCCAACCTATACCGAGATCATCGAAAGCAGCCGCAAGGCGCAGCGCAATTCTGTCGCTGACGGCATTGTCGCTGCCGCACGCGAGATCGCTGAAACCGCGAATATCGCTGCGATCTGCTGCTTTTCGCAGCGTGGCACGACCGCCCTGCTGGTGGCGCGCGAACGTCCCCGGGTGCCGATTCTGGCGCTGACCAACGAAATCAACACCGCCCGTCGGTTGTGCCTGACTTGGGGCACGAACTGTGTGATGTCTGGTCCGGTGGACCGGTTCAAGGACGCCGTGATCGCTGCTGTACGTGCAGCTAAGGCCGAAAACATGGCGACCGAAGACGATATGATCGTCATCACCGCCGGTGTGCCTTTCAACACCCCTGGTTCGACGAACATTCTGCGGGTCGCACCCTGTGCTGAACGGTTGATTTACCAATCGGATTCGGAATAACTTCGACTCAACCGTACCGATTGGGGGCACTTTAATGAATACCGACATTCTTTTCGTTGTCGGATTTTTCATTATCGTGCTTGCGATCCCGGCCATCGTCAGTGCGTTCATGGACGGCAGGGCACCCCGCGCGCCCATGCCGATCATCTTGATCGCAGCCATGATGATTGGCTATGCAGTGCGTGAACGCCCCGGTGCCTATAATTATGAAACAATACCGGACGTGATTGTACGAGTGTTCACGGACTTTACGCGCTGAACTCTTGCCAATGTCCCAAAGCGGGCCTAGAAGAGCACCTCAACCCCGCGCGTCCGGCCAAGTTGGCATGCCGAGTCGCGCGCTCACCGCTACCCCAGAGGAGACGGAAATGCCGAAGATGAAGACGAAATCGAGCTGCAAAAAGCGGTTCAGCATGACTGCCAGTGGCAAGGTCAAAGCAGGTCAGGCAGGCAAACGCCACGGCATGATCAAGCGCAGCACCAAATTCATTCGTGACGCACGCGGCACGACCCTTTTGTCAGCTCCTGATGCGAAAATCATCAAGAGCATGATGCCCTACGCACGATAAGGAGAATTTGATATGCGCGTTAAAGGTGGTACCGTCACTCACCGTCGGCACAAGAAAGTTCTTGATGCTGCAAAAGGTTATTTCGACCGTCGCTCTAAGACCTTCAAGGTCGCCAAACAGGCCGTCGACAAAGCGAACCAGTATGCAACCCGCGACCGGCACAATCGCAAGCGGAATTTCCGCAGCCTTTGGATCCAGCGGATCAACGCAGGTGTTCGCTCTATTGACGAAGCGATGACTTATTCCCGCTTCATAAACGGCCTGTCCCTGGCCGGTATCGAAGTCGACCGCAAGGTTCTGGCCGATCTGGCTGTGCACGAGCCCGCTGCGTTCGAAGCGATCGTGAACAAGGCAAAGGACGCACTGGCCGCCTAAGGCACCAGTCTTTCCAATGTTGCGAAGGCCGTCCTTTGGGGCGGCCTTTTGCGTTT
The DNA here is from genome assembly GCA_963926415.1 of uncultured Loktanella sp. Lineage (GTDB taxonomy): Bacteria > Pseudomonadota > Alphaproteobacteria > Rhodobacterales > Rhodobacteraceae > Loktanella. The sequence continues at coordinate 2,873 of CAWUXN010000208.1, read as the reverse complement.
CCGGCCCGTCCACTTGCGGCGCGGGGGTGGAACGTCTAATCACGACGCAACCCACCGCCGCAGGCCCGGAGCGAATGTAATGGACGATCTGAAACAGAAATACCTGACCCTTGTGGCCGCTGCATCGGACGAGGCTGCAATCGAGGACCTGCGCGTGCAGGCCCTTGGAAAAAAGGGAGAGATTTCACTGCAAATGCGCGAACTGGGCAAGATGACGCCCGAGGAACGCAAGACAGCTGGTCCCGCCCTGAACGCGCTGAAGGACGAGATTAACTCAGCCCTGCTGGCGAAAAAGTCCGCCCTTGGCGATGCTGCGCTTGATGAACGCCTGCGTAGCGAATGGCTGGATGTGACGCTGCCGTCGCGTGGCCGCCCTGCCGGGACGATCCACCCAATTTCGCAGGTCACGGAAGAGGTCACAGCGATCTTTGCCGACATGGGCTTTGCCGTGGCCGAAGGGCCGCAAATCGAATCCGATTGGTACAACTTCGACGCGCTGAACATCCCCGGCCACCACCCCGCGCGAGCCGAGATGGACACCTTTTATATGAAGCGGGCCGAAGGCGACGACCGCCCACCCGCCGTGCTGCGTACCCATACCAGCCCAGTACAGATCCGCAGTATGGAGGCCGCCGGTGCCCCCATCCGCATCATCTGTCCCGGCCGCGTTTATCGCGCTGACTATGACCAGACGCACACGCCGATGTTCCACCAGATCGAAGGTCTGGCGATCGACAAGAACATCAGCATGGCGAACCTGAAATGGGTGCTGGAAGAGTTCGTGAAGTCGTATTTCGAAGTCGACAACGTCGACATTCGTTTCCGCGCATCGCACTTCCCCTTCACCGAGCCATCGGCCGAGGTCGATATCCGCTGTTCATGGGAAGGCGGCACGCTGAAGGTCGGCGAAGGCGACGACTGGCTAGAGATTCTTGGGAGCGGCATGGTTCACCCCAAGGTACTGCAGGCCGCCAAGGTCGATCCGGCGCTGTGGCAGGGTTTTGCTTTCGGCATGGGCATCGATCGTATCGCCATGCTCAAATATGGCATCCCCGATTTGCGCGCATTCTTTGATTCAGACCTACGCTGGTTGCGGCACTATGGGTTCAGCGCGCTGGACGTACCGACGCTGCGGGGCGGCCTCAGCCGCTGATCGAACGGACCGCCCGACAGTCTTGCCGGTCAGTCACCCAGACGTAGCGCCCAGAAAAGGAATTTATCATGACCAAAGACGACGACTACGACGCCATCGTGGACCTGAATGACATCTACCCCGGCGCAGGCACCTTCAAGTTCGGCAACAACAAAACCGAGTGTCAGGCGCAGATCGAGTTGGTCCGCAAAGGCGAGAAATCAGCGAACTGTGCGCCCTTTCGTGACTTCAAGGACGACCCGGACGCGATGCCTGTCGCTGGCCGCTGCGATATCGCGGCGAACTGGGGCGGCTCGCCTGCGATTGTCTTGCGCACGGTCCGCGTGGAACATGTCCGCTTTTGCGACGTGACCGAGGATATGGCCCAGGCGGAAAGCAGCAGCTATACCCTTCAGGGCTGGCTGACGTCGAAAGAGGCGTATTTCAAGCGGAACGGCGGCTGGTCAGGTGACATGCCGCTGATCTTTGAATTCTTTGAAATGGTCGAGGATCTGGAAGGCCGCAGCCTGTAAGCTATTGCCGCACCAGATTGACGTCGAAGCCACCCGCGCTGACCGTCACCTTGGACAGCGCACCGCCGGTATAGATCGCCGTCATTCCCAGTGATTTGAAGTTGAAGGGCGACAGGTGCCCTTTGCCCGCCGTCACGCGATAGGACATCTGACAGGTGACGGTGTCACCTTTGGCGTCCATCGCAGTCGTCGTCATCTGAACGACGCGGCGTCCGTCATACATTGCCACCGGGTTCGGGCAGGTCTTGCCGTTCGCCAAGACGCCGAACACTTCCGCCGTTGTCAGGGTGCCGGCTGGCACCTTTGCCGCGTCAGACAGGTCGGTCATTTCGCCAGCGGGTGTGACGGTGACCGCACCCACAGCAACGCCTTTGCGCGTGATGGCTATGTCCCGGTTTTTGCTGCCGCGATTTTGGCCAAGGTATTCGACGGTGTCGCCGCTGGCGCGAGACGTAGCCTCGAACGTGCCGTCGGCGACGCCAAGGGGCGTGTTATCCAAACTGGACAGCAGGTGCGTATTCGCGCCGCGGCCATCAAACGTCAGCGTGCCAAGCTGCCGGGTGCCTAGCATTAAGGCAAAGCTTTGACTTTGGGCCACGGCGGGGCCCGCAAGCAGGACGGACAAGGCAGCGATCAAAGGCAGGCGGGTCATGGCGCTTCATCCACTGTGGCACATTGGTTATGCCAGACATACGCGAGCCGAGCTGCGTATGCGATAACAGATCAAGGTTTGGGCCTCTGCGACGGCCTTTACCTGCCAGTCTGACAGGGGAATAGATGTTTAGGTAGAGGTGTAGAACTTGGCGTATCTTTGCCTCGATGCGGCGAGTTTTCCAAATCAAATCGTGTCAGCTTGTCAGGCACTCCTGACCCAAACGCTAAGCATTTTCAACCCAAAGCGGACCTTCTTCGCAGGGTGCACAAAAAGGTTGTGTCGCAACCTTTTTGGTTTCCAGCCTGATGCACAAGTGCGGCACGAGGTATGGTGAGTGGACTGGACGCAGAAAAGGAAACGGCCCACAGCCACGTCCTGGCGGATGGACGAAACCTACATCAAGGTCAAAGCCCGGTGGGCCCACCTCTACGGCGCCGTGGATCGGGATGGCCAAACCCTTGATTTCAATCTATCTTAACCCCGGAATCCGGGCGCTGCCATACGGTTCTTAAATCGGGCGATCAGCAAGAACAGCGTGCCTGACCGGGTGGTC
>CAWUXN010000207.1:0-8432 GCA_963926415.1 uncultured Loktanella sp. | reverse complement strand
TCACCGCCATCGTCATCTTGCGCGATTTCGCGTCCTAGATCGTCATACAGTACCAGCCAGGGGTCGCCCTCAGATCCGCTTGAAATTGCTTCGATCAGCAGCAAGCCGGACGCGTCCAGCGTCAGGCTGAACCACGTCGCGTTGCTGGACACCTGCTCGTCGCGACGCATGCGGTTTGGCATCGCGCCTAGATCGATGATTGCGACGGACCCGTCCATCGGCGGCGCGGCCTCGCCTTGGGCGAACAAAGTCGCCAGCGCGGCGGCAGGGTCATAAACGCTGACGGCCACGTCGATCGGCAACTCGCGGTCACTGATCGCGTCCAGCGCGATGCAATAGGTGCCTGCTTCCAGCGGGGTCGAGGCATCGATGCGGGAATTTAGGCCGTCGAAGTCGTCATTTTCGGCTAGTGTTTCATCGTCCGGCCCCACCAAAATCAGTGTCGGGTCGGCCTCTGCGTTTTCAGCGGTGACGCTGATCGCGGTCGGCGCATTCAACGTGAAACGGGTGAAACCCGCGTCCGCCGCGCTGCCTTGATAGGTCAGGCCTTCGGCACTCAGCACACCCAGATCTCGGCCGCCGGCACAGCTTTGAACGCGTTCTTCGGACGATTCAGATGCGGGGCCGTCGGTCGTGCCAGTGGTCAGCGCTTCCATTTCGGCGCGGCCGACCCGCACAAAAGCGGTCATCGGCGTGTCATCAAAGCTGCGCACCACGGCGCAGTAATCGCCGGGCTCGAGCGCCATTTCGATCCGCGCCGCGCCGTTACCACCCGAATCATCGTCAGTGGCAATTTCGGTTCCGTCCGGGCCCAGCAGGGTCAGCGTGGGGTCACCGTTGCCGCGGCCAGCCGCCTCGATCCGCATGTCGGCGGGCGCGCTGAGGCTGAACAGCCCGACAAAACGGTTGCCGTTCAGCACCAATGCCATCTGCTCGCCAAAGCTGTCCGTCGTGGCGATGTCGGATGCTTCTGGCGATCCGCCGATCCACTGGCCGGTGGTCCCCTCTCCGCCGCATCGGGTGTCCTGCGCTGCCGCCGGAGCAGCGATCAACGTGGCAAGGGCGGCAAGCGCTGATCGAAACTTGGACATGGATCAGGACCTTCAATAACTGGAAATTAATTACCTTAACCTAGGACAGGCCGCAGGCGGGACGCCACCCTAAACGCAAAAGGCCGCGCCCAGATGGGCACGGCCTTTGCATCGAATATCGAACCGATAGTTAGCCCTGACGGGCTTTGAACCGGGGTTGCGTCTTGTTGATCACATAGACACGGCCCTTGCGGCGCACGACGCGGCAATCGCGGTGGCGCTGCTTGAGCGAGCGGAGGGAGTTGCGCACTTTCATATCGAAAGGCTCCTCTTGTCGCGGCGCGGCGGTTGCGCCTTGGTTTAAAATAAGGGGACCATTACTGGCCTCCTGCGAATTCTGGTGGACGATACTGGGATCGAACCAGTGACCCCTTCGATGTCAACGAAGTGCTCTACCGCTGAGCTAATCATCCATTCCGTTTGCTGTCTGCCTATTCCCCTGACTAAACAAGTGCGTTGGCAGAACCGCGTCGGGTAGGCGGTCTATAAAAGGATCATTCGGGGGGATCAAGGGCTTTTGGTGTTTTCTATAAACGCGCTATATTCGGCCAAGACAGGAGCAGCCATGACCCATCCCGCTTACGATCTTTACAGCCCCGCGGTGCAGTCCACCTGTGTTATTTTTGCGTCACCTCACAGCGGACGGGCCTATTCAGCAGCGTTTTTGGCGCAAACAAAGCTGAACAGCCATGCGATCCGCTCTTCCGAGGACGCCTATATGGATGAATTGTTCGCGGACGCCCCCAGCCATGGTGCCCCCTTGATCGCCGCCCGAACACCGCGCGCCTACGTCGATTTTAACCGCGCACCAGAAGAATTGGACCCAGCCTTGATCGAGGGCGTGCGCCGAATCTCGCCTAATCCACGAGTCGCGAGCGGTTTGGGCGTAATTCCCCGCGTCGTCGCTGGGGGGCGTGTCATTTACGACGGTAAAATTTCACTGGAACAGGCCCATGCGCGTATTACCCAGCATTGGCGGCCTTGGCACGACCGGTTGCAGACGCTGCTGGACGAATCAGCACGTCTGTTCGGCCAGTCCGTGCTGATCGACTGCCATTCAATGCCGCATGAAGCGTTGGACAACATTACCGGCCCGCGACCCGACGTTGTGATTGGCGATCGCTTCGGTGCCTCGGCCAGTCCCGCGCTGGTGGAGGAAGTTTCAGCCGCCTTGAGCGATGCGGGACTGCGCTGCGTACGCAACGCACCCTTTGCGGGCGCATATGTTACGCAGCACTACGGAAAGCCCGGCCGCCATCAGCACGCCATCCAGATCGAGGTTGACCGCGCCCTCTACATGAACGAGCAAACCTTGGAGAAGCGCGCCGATTTCGACGACCTGCGCCGCCTTATGGGCGCTGTGGCTGCCCGGATCGCCGCCGCCGGCGCAGCAGACGACCGCACTCTAGCGGCTGAATAGACAGCACTCGTTTTCCCTTCTTTCTGATGGACCTCATGACCAACTTTATCCCTGCTGACTGGGCACCCTTTGTGGCGCTGGGCTTACTGGTGTTGATGCTGGTGACCTTTATTTGGGAAAAATACCCGCCAGAGGTCACTGCCGCTGGGGCCGCCGCGCTGTTCATCGCGCTGGGGCTAGTTCCAATGGATCAGGTGTTGGGCGTCTTTTCGAACTCTGCCCCCATCACCATCGGGGCCATGTTCGTGCTGTCTGGCGCATTGGTGCGCACGGGTTTGCTGGAAGAGCTGTCAAACCGCATCATCACCCTTGCCGGACAGCGGCCCTTCATCGCTGGCGTGGCATTTGTTGCGGCGACGATGATCGGCTCTGCCTTTATGAACAACACGCCCATCGTGCTGGTCCTGATCCCGGTCGTGATCCGTCTGGCGCGATCGCTGGGCATCGCCGAAACACGGTTGCTGATTCCGCTGTCCTATGTCGCCATTCTGGGCGGCACGCTGACGCTGGTCGGTACATCGACGAACATCCTTATCTCTGGCGTCGCAACACAGCAGGGGCTGGAGGAGTTCGGGATTTTCGAAATCATGCCCGTTGGCCTGATCGCCATCGCAACCGGTCTTACCACGCTCGCCGTGCTGGGCCCGCTACTGCTGCCCACCCGGCGCGGCAGCATGGATAACGCCGCCAAGCAGGATTCCGTCTACCTGACAGAGGTCCGCGTGACCGACGACTTCGCCAGCCTTGGGAAACCTTTGTCAGAGGTCACGGTCTTCTCTCATGCCGGGGTGCAGGTCACCGCAATCCGTCGCGGGGGCCGTTTGCGTCGTGACGGGCTGGACGAACATGAGGTCAGCGCCGGGGATGAATTCCTAATCCGCGCCACAATCTCAGAGCTGCTGACCCTGCACGCCGTCACTGGCCTTGTGACCGGTTATCGTCGCGGCGCGGCCCCCACGACCGCGAACGAGGGCGAGCTTGTGATCGCCGAGGCGATGGTCACCGGTGGGCACCGTGGCGGTAGCCAGACCCTCGATCAGATGTCGATCGGCTATCGCCACGGCATGCGTGTGCTGGGGGCGTACCGTCACGGTCACCAGATCGGCCCTGACCTGCGCAGCGCTCAGCTCCGCGCCGCTGATTCCCTCCTGCTCGAAGGCACGCAGGGCGCGTTCGAGCAGCTGTCCAGCGCTGGTGACATGATGACCGTGACCCTGTCGTCGGGCCGCGCCTATCGCCGTGGCCGTGCGCCGATAGCCTTGCTAGCCCTGCTGGCTGTCGTGGGCCTTGCGGCCCTCAACGTCGCCCCTATCGCCATCGTGTCGCTGGTCGCCGTGGCGGTAATCCTGATCCTGCGCTGCATCGATAGCGAAGAGGCGTGGGGTGCCATCGACGCCCAGATACTTGTGCTAATCTTTGCCATGCTGATCGTTGGCGTCGGCCTGCAGGAAACCGGCGCAGTCCAGCTGATCGTCGATACGCTGGCCCCTGTGCTGGATGGCTTGCCGCCGATCCTGTTGCTGGCCGCGGTCTTTGCCGTGACATCGATTCTGACGGAAATGGTGACGAACTCTGCTGTCGCTGTGATCCTGACGCCAATAGCGGTCGGGCTCGCGGCACAGGCGGGTATCGACCCCCGCCCGCTGGTCGTGGGGGTGATGTTCGGCGCATCCGCCAGCTTTGCGACCCCTATCGGGTATCAAACCAATACTCTGGTCTATGGCGCTGGGGACTACCGCTTTACGGACTTCCTCAAGGTCGGTGTGCCGATGAACCTGATCGTCGGCGCGGCCTCTGTGCTGGCAATCCCGTTGTTCTTTCCGTTCTGACTTAGGTACGCGGCCCAAGAGTTTTCGTACGAAGAATATTAACCCTAGGAAAAGTCTTCGTACGAAGACTTTTCGGCCCCTAACGCAAGGCGCGGCCCTTGATAATGGCCGCGTCGCCAAAGCGCCCCCGGATCGCATCCGCCGCCCGTTCGGCGCGGATGCGCTTGTCAGCCCCCGGGTCCAGCAGATCGGCGGTCAGGTCCGCCTCGGTCCCCGGCGTCAGTTCCGACAGTCCAACACCCAGCAGCCGATAGGTCGGGTGCGGCGCGGCGGCGTCGAACAATGCGCGGGCAGTGCGATAGATCGTATCGGCGATCTGCGTCGGATGCCGTAGCGATTGCCGCCGTGTGATCAGGCCGTGATCGCTTCGCTTCAGCTTCAGCGTCACGACACGCCCCGCAATATCCTTGGCTTTGGCCCGTGCGCTGACCTTTTCCGCCATGCGCCAGATATGCCCATCAAGGATATCTGCGTCCTTGGTGTCCTCGTGAAATGTTGTTTCATTTGACAGCCCGCGCACCGGGGTATGCGCACTAATTCGGCGCCCATCCTGCCCGCGTGCCAGCTGCCACAGCCGGTCGCCCATGCCGCCAAAACGTTCGTTCAGATCGCGCCGGTCCCAACGTAGCAGATCGTCAAAGGTCCGGATGCCGGCGCTGGCCAGACTTTCCTGCCCCACCGCGCCAATCCCCCAGATCAGCCGCACCGATTTGGTCCGCAGAAATTCTGTCGTCTCGGCCGCGCCGATCAGGGAAAAGCCGCGGGGCTTGTCCAGATCCGACGCGACCTTGGCCAGAAACTTGTTGTGGCTCAGCCCGATTGACCCGGTCAGGCCCAGTTCGTCCTTCATCCGCCGCACCAGCCGCGCCAGCATGACCGCAGGCGGCGCGCCATGCAGGCGGGCGGTGCCGGTCATGTCCAGAAATGCCTCGTCCAAGCTCAGCGGCTCGACCACCGGGGTCAGTTCATCCATCAGCGCGCGGATCGCGCGGCTGGCTTCGACATAGGCCTCGAACCGCGGCTTGACGATCACCGCATCGGGGCACAGCTTCAGCGCTTGAAACATTGGCATCGCTGATTTGACACCCTTGATCCGCGCAACATAGCAGGCGGTTGACACCACGCCGCGCCGACCGCCGCCAATGATGACTGGCTTGTCCGCCAGCGCCGGGTTGTCGCGTTTCTCGACGCTGGCGTAGAATGCGTCGCAGTCCATATGGGCGATGGTCAGGTCGAACAGCTCCGGGTGCGACGTCACACGCGGACTGCGGCAGGCCGGGCACCGGCGCGCAGTGTCAAAGGTGGTCAGGCAATCGCGGCACAGGCTGGGCATAGAATTAGAATAAGGGGTGAGGGCGATGGTAACAACGCAGGACGACACGGAAGGCGTCGGCGATTTCGACGGGGCCAAGGTGGCTCTGTTTCTGGGTGACCGCCTGATCGTCATCCGCCGCGACGATTTTCCGCATATTTCCTATCCTGACATGTGGGATTTTCCAGGCGGCGGGCGCGATCCGGGCGAGACGCCGTTTCAGACCGTCGCCCGCGAGACGCGTGAAGAGGTCGGCCTAATCCTGCCCCCAGCCGCCGTCATCTGGCAGTACCGTGCGCGGCGGGCCTCAGACGGACTTGTTATCTGGTGTTTCGTGGCTCGCTTGCCCGCTACAGCAGAGGCGGATGTCGTCTTTGGCGACGAAGGCCAGTGCTGGCGCATGGCTGATGTGACTGATGTCCTGCATTGGCCCGACGTCGCAGGCGCACTGCAGGACTGGCTTGCACTATGGCTGTCGGGGGTGGCCGCGTGCGACGCCGCACTTGCTGGAGTGTCGCACTGACGCGGCCCGGCCGCCTGGCACCTGTTGTACCGATTCCCGCCGCCCCCGCCCGTCGATTGGGGCTAGCGAGGCAGGCCCGCCAAGCGCTACACCCAGCGCGAAAGTGAAAGGGCAGACCATGGGTTATCTTCTGGGCGTCGATACCGGCGGCACCTATACCGACGCCGCCGTGCTGGACGGCGATGCAACCCGCGTGCTGGCCAAGGCCAAGGCGCTGACCAGTCGTCCCGATCTGGCTATAGGCGTCGCTGGTGCCATCGATGCCGCTATCGCCCTCGCTGATATTGCGGTCACAGATATCGACGTTGTGTCCCTGTCCACCACCCTCGCCACCAATGCGCTGGTCGAAGGGCAGGGCGGCCGCGTCGCCCTCGTTTTCATCGGCTTCGACCCCCAAGAGCTGACCCGTGCCGGCCTGCAAGACGCTCTGCGCGGCGATCCGGTCATCGCCCTGCCCGGCGGTCACACCCATGCCGGAAGTGAGGCCGCGCCTTTCGATCTAGACGCCCTACGCGACGCTTTGGTCGATCTGCCCGCCGTCACCGGCTTTGCCGTGGCCGCCAGTTTCGCCACCCGAAACCCCGCGCACGAAGTGGCCGCCGCCGATCTGATTCGCAGCGCCACTGGTTTGCCGGTCACCTGCTCTCACGAACTCTCTGCCGCGCTGGGGGGGCCAAAGCGTGCCCTGACTGCAGTCTTGAACGCCCGCCTGATCGGCCTGATCGCCGGGCTGATTTCCGCGGTAGAAGCGCATTTGGGCACAATTGGCGTCTCTGCCCGCTTGATGGTCGTGCGCGGCGATGGTGCCCTGATCCCGGCAGACATGGCCCGCGCGCGCCCGATCGAGACGATCCTCTCCGGCCCTGCCGCCTCTGTCGCAGGGGCCGCCTGGCTGACGCAGCAACAGGACGCTCTGATTTCCGATATCGGCGGCACCACGACGGATATTTGCCAGTTGCAGGGCGGCCGCCCCCGCATCGACCCGCAGGGCGCGATGGTTGGCGGCTTTCGCACCATGGTCGAAGCCGTCGCGATGCGCACCTGGGGTCTTGGCGGTGACAGCGCTGTCAGCGTAGTTGCCGGGCTTGATGGCGCGCTGCGCCTTGGCCCGCGCCGCCTGATGCCTATCGCTCTGCTGGCGCAAACTCACCCTGATCTTGTGCACGCCGCGCTTGATAAGGCGCTGGCACAAGACGGCCCGCCGCCGGACGGGGCCGAATTCGCCGTCCCCCTTTGGCGCAATCTGCCTGGCGATCTGGATAAGCGAGAGGCCACCGTCGCCGCACGTCTGACCGCTGGACCCGCGCGCATGGGCGATGTCGTCACCACGCGGCTGGACCAGCCGGCACTGATGCGGCTGGTGACGCGGGGACTGGTGATGATCGCAGGCGTCACGCCCTCCGACGCCGCCCACATGCTGAACCTGACGGACCAATGGGACGCCGCCGCAGCTGACAAGGCGCTCACGCTTTTCGCGCGCAGGCGAGGCGGCGACGGCCAGCGGATCGCGCCGAATGCAGGCAGCCTTGCGCAAGACATCATCGCGCAGGTTACCGCGCAGACTGCCGATTGCCTGCTGCAGGCCGCCTTCGCCGACGATACCCACGACTGGAGCGAGGTGCCGCTAGAACGCCTTGCCGCGCATCCCCTGACCATGGCGGGCCTCGATCATCACAACGGGCTGATCAAAACTAAGCTGTCGCTGGGCGTGCCGGTCATCGGGCTGGGTGCCTCTGCCGCCAGCTATTACGGCGCGGTCGGGGAACGCCTTGGCACGCAGATGATCGTGCCGGACCACGCCGATGTCGCCAATGCCATAGGTGCCGTCGTGGGGCAGGTCGTCATGCAGGCCTGCGGTACCGTCACGGCCCCCGGCGCGGGCCGCTTTGTCGCGCATCTGGACGCTGGCCCGCAAACCTTCACCTCGTCCGCTGATGCAGTGACCGCGCTGGAAACCAACCTCACGGCCACGGCCACCGCCCGCGCTGTACAGGCCGGTGTCACCGACCCGCAGGTCACCGTCACTCGCGACATCAACGCCGCCATGATCGAGGGGCAGCAGATGTTCTTTGGCGCTGACTTGCGCGTGACGGCCCGCGGCCGCCCCCGCATAGCTCGGTCCTAGTTTTCTCTCGTTTTAAATATCTTGGGGCGAGTCCCGCAGGGATGGGGGCTGGCCCCCCTACGCCCTTTGCCGCTAGCATGTCTTTTCATTTCTAAACCCAAAGGCCCGCCATGATCGCTGTCATCTTCGAAG
>CAWUXN010000206.1:0-7547 GCA_963926415.1 uncultured Loktanella sp. | reverse complement strand
ATCGTTAAAGCTGGACGCGCCGCCTGCATTGTCAAGATGGCAGGCACCGTGTCGGGGCGGCAGGAACGCAAATCCGCGCGGGGCAATCGCTTTGCCTTTGCGCAGTTGAGCGATCCGACGGGGCAATACGAAGTGACGCTGTTCAGCGACACCCTGGAACTGGCGCGCGAACATCTGGAAACCGGCTCTCATGTCGTCATCCAGGTCGAGGCGACAATGGAATCCGATCAGCTGAAACTGCTCGGCCGCTCTGTGAGCCCGATCGACACCGCCGTTGTGGACGCGACCAGCAACGGCCTGCGCGTCTTCCTCGATTGCGCTGACGCGATCCTCTCCGTCGCCTCGATTCTGGAATCGGCGATGCGCGATAAAGTCAAAGGCGCTCGTGGGCCGGTGTTCTTCTGCCTCATGGACCCGTCTCTGCCGGGAGAGGTCGAGCTGGATCTTGGCCAAGACTTCCCCGTCAATCCTCAGATCCGCGGTGCCTTGCGCAGCCTTGGCGGCGTGATCGAGGTCGAGGACGCGTGAACCCGCTAGATCACGCAACCGGGATTGGGCGCGCCCAGTGGGGCGTGGTAAAGAACCCCAGCCAGGTGTGAGGTCCGTTATGAATTTCATGTTTCCAAGTATTATCGCCTGCCTGTACCTTGTGGGCTGCACTGGGATTGGCGCGGTCGCCACCGGCACGCCCATCATGAACAGCGATGTCGACAAGGCTCAGGCGGCCCCCGATGCTGGGCTGCCCTTTGGCAAGATTGACACGACCTGCGGGGTCACGGCCGCCAGCCTTGGAACCGCCGTCGCCACCGCCTCTGGCTATACGGTCTACGATTCAACGCCGACCAGCACCGCCCTGCGCGCCCATTACGTTGACGGTTTCACTGATGGTTGCCTGCGCCAGTTCACTGCCGCGCTGGTGCTAACTGGCGATGTGGAAACCCACGAAGGCGTCCGATATCAGGCGTCCAACACGCGTCCCTATTCGGAAACCGACACGGCCTACGAGGTCATCAAGGGTAAATACTGCGGGGTGCATTCTGGGAAGGCTTGCGGTGACCGAATCGACGCCTTGGGCCAGCGCACCGTGTTTCTGACGGCCTATCCGTCATTTTCCGACAGCGATAATTGGGTCGAATACCTGCTGCACGAAGGCGTTGTCGCCGACGCCGGTGTTGAACGCTAACGCCTGCGTTTGGCTCTCCGATTTTTCGACGAAAAATCGGAACAGAGAGTGCTCTGCCTTCTGCTGCGCGTACCCGAGATATTTTTGACCAGAAGAAACGCGGATACTACCAGTGCGGCGGGCGCTCGTCGCCGAGGGGGATCGTGCCGCCAGCGTCCGCCTCGCGGGTCGCTTCGCGCTGCATCAGCATCTCGATCCGGCGCAGGGCCGTGTCGATGGTGCGGTCCTGGCGGGCTACAACGTCGCTTAGATCCTCGACCAGGCGGGTCAGGTGGGCAATCTGTTCTTCAAGGCGCAGGATATCGGTCATGAGAGCTGTTCTAGCGCGCGTGCGGGCAGTGCGCCACAGCTTGTTGTGACCTAGTGCGTTGAGGGCGTAAATAAATTATTAATTTCAGTGGGTTATTTTGCTTAATATGTTTCGCATGCGAAACATTTGGGCTTTGAAATGTAAATTGCGCCGCCATTGCCACGCTGGCCCCTGCGGGGTATGTCGCGCAGCGATGACCGGCGGAACCGAGGATGCTATGGCCAAGGAAAAGAAGACCCCGCGCCCTAAGGCGGAAACGCCCAAGGGCTTTCGCGATTATTTCGGTGCGCAGGTGACGCAGCGCACCCAGATGTTGCGCCAAATCGCCGAGGTCTATCATCGCTATGGCTTTGATCCGCTGGAAACCTCTGGCGTCGAAACGGTCGAGGCGCTGGGCAAGTTTTTGCCCGACGTGGACCGCCCGAACGAAGGTGTATTTGCCTGGGAAGAGGACAATGACTGGCTGGCGCTGCGCTATGATCTAACCGCGCCTTTGGCGCGCGTCGCGGCGCAGTATCGCAATGATCTGCCCAGCCCCTATCGCCGCTATGCGATGGGCCCGGTCTGGCGGAACGAGAAGCCCGGACCGGGGCGTTTTCGCCAGTTCTATCAGTGCGATGCGGACACCGTCGGTGCGCCCTCTGTCGCCGCCGACGCTGAAATCTGCGCCATGCTCTCCGATACGCTGGAGGCGGTCGGCATCAAGCGCGGCGACTACGTGATCCGGGTCAACAACCGCAAGGTTTTGAACGGTGTGCTGGAAGTCGCGGGCCTGTCCGGCGGCGATAAAGAGGCCGCGCGCGGTATCGTGCTGCGTGCCGTCGACAAACTTGACCGTTTGGGCGCGGATGGCGTCCGTGCGCTGCTGGGCGAGGGCCGCAAGGACGAGAGCGGTGATTTCACTAAAGGTGCCGGTCTAGACGCGGCTGCTGCCGATGTCGTTATGGGCTTCATGGATGCGGGCCGCGAAACTGGTATCGAAACCGTCGCCCGGTTGTCCGAACTCGTTGCAGGATCGGCTGTCGGCGAGGCGGGTGTGCAGGAATTGCAGACGATCGCTGATCTGCTGGCCGCGCAAGGTTACGGCCCCGACCGTATTGTCATCGACCCTTCTGTCGTGCGCGGCCTCGGCTATTACACCGGCCCGGTTTACGAGGCAGAGCTGACCTTTGAAGTGACCGACGAAAAGGGCACCGTTCGCAACTTCGGCTCTGTTGCAGGCGGCGGGCGCTATGACGATCTGGTCAAGCGGTTTACCGGGCAAGAGGTCCCTGCGACGGGCGTGTCCATCGGCGTTGACCGTCTGCTGGCAGCGCTGCATGCGACAGGGCGGTTGCACACTACTGACATCGGGCCGGTCGTTGTTACCGTGATGGATAAGGCCCAGATGGCGGATTATCAGACCATGGTCGCCGAACTGCGCAACGCGGGTATTCGGGCTGAGGTTTACCTTGGCAACCCGAAGAACTTTGGTAACCAGCTGAAATATGCGGACAAGCGGAACAGCCCCATCGCGATCATTGCGGGCGGAGATGAGTTCGAAAATGGCATAGTACAGATCAAGGACCTGATCCTTGGCAAGCAGATGGCCGAAAACGCCACACTGGAAGAATGGAAAGACCGCCCGAGCCAGATCGAGGTCGCGCGGGGCGACCTTGTCGCGGAAGTGCAAAAGATGCTGGCCGGGCAACAGGGAACGCAATCGTGACCCTTGCCGCAACGCTGAAAGAGGCAGACCGCCTGCGCGATTTCTTTGCCGCGCGCGATGCCGTCGTTGTGCAGACCGACGTGCTGCAATCCGCGGACACGCTGCTTGATCTGTATGGCGAGGACATCCGCGGCCGGTCCTACCTGACCGCTGATCCGATCCGTGGAGAGATGGTCTTGCGGCCCGACTTCACCGTGCCGGTCGTGCAGATGCACATGCAGTCTCATGCTGACCCCGCCCGCTATACCTATGCGGGTAAGGTGTTTCGCAAGCAGGACAGCGACCCGGACCGCTCGAATGAATTTCTGCAGGTCGGGTACGAGGTATTTGACGGCATCAATCCGGCGCTTGCCGATGCAGAGGTCTTTGCCGCGATCCGCGATGCGCTGGGCGATGTCCCGCTGCGGGCTGCAACGGGGGATATCGGTATTCTGATGGCGGCCGTGGCCGGCCTGCGCACGTCGCAGGCGCGCAAGGATCCGCTGGCGCGGCACATCTGGAGGCCCCGGCGCTTTCGCAGCATGTTGGACCGTTTTGGCGGGCGGATCCCGGTGCCGCCAACGCGCGCGGCGTTGCTGGCGGCGGATGATCCCTTTGCTGGGGCGGGGGCTGATATCGGCAAACGCAGCCGTCTGGAAATCGAACGCCGCATCACGGCTCTGCGCGATGACGCCGCGACGCTGCCGATCAGCGGCGAGGAGTTGGCGCTGCTGGATACGCTGATGGGGCTGCGCGAAACCTCTGACAATGTTTTGAGCCAGCTGCGCGACATTGCCGTCGATATGCCTGCGATCGGCCCTGCCGTGATGCGCCTGAACGCCCGTCTGGACGCGCTTGAGGATTACGGCGTGGACGTATCAAAGCTGGAATTCGAGGGTAGCTATGGCCGCACCTCACTGGAATATTACGATGGGTTCGTCTTTGGCTTTTACGCGGCCGATGATCCGACCATGCCGCCCGTCGCGACGGGGGGGCGGTACGACGCGCTGACGGCGCGATTGGGTGAAGGTGTGGCCGTGCCTGCCGTAGGCGGTGTGATCCGGCCCGATCTACTGTTGCAGCTGAGGGGGCGTATCTGATGCTGAAACTGGGTGTGCCGTCCAAGGGGCGGCTAATGGAAAAGACATTTCAATGGTTTGGCCAGCGCGGCGTGACGCTACGCAAGTCAGGCAGTGACCGCGAATATGCCGGTGCAGTTGACGGGATCGACGGCGTCGAACTGGTGCTGCTAAGCGCGGGGGAAGTTCCGCGAGAGCTTGCCGCAGGCCGCATCCAGATGGGTGTGACTGGGTCTGATCTGGTCCGCGAAAAGCTGGTGAACTGGGAAAACACGGTGCGAGAGGTCGCGCTGATGGGCTTTGGCGGTGCCGACCTGATCGTCGCCGTGCCGCAGGGTTGGGTCGACGTTGATACGCTGGACGATCTGGACGCGGCGGCGGCGGCCTTTCGTGCGACCCACGGCCACCGACTGCGGATCGCGACGAAGTATCACCGGCTGGTGCGTGAATTCCTGAAGCAGGCAGGCGTTGCCGATTATGCGCTGGTCGACAGTCAGGGCGCGACCGAAGGCACGGTCAAGAACGAGACCGCCGAGGCGATTGCGGATATCACCTCGACCGGTGAAACGCTGCGGGCGAACGGGCTGAAAATCTTGAGCGATGGGATGATCCATGCATCGCAGGCGACCCTGTTCCGCACGTCCCGGCGCGACTGGACCATGCAGCAACGCGCAACCTTCAAGACGCTGGAAGAACTGTTGGGCACCTAAGCGGGCTGCGCTGATGCGCAGGCGTGATGACGGCTGGCAACCTTGCGTTGCGGTCAGGGCCGTTGGCTTGTGCCCCGGCCCGTGCGGTTGTGTCTGAGCGCTTAGTTCTTTTTCAATTTTTCCTGCAGGAGCTGTGATGCGGTCCTTTTTCTGCCTTGCCGTCTGTGCCATCGCCCTTGCAAGCTGCGGCGGACGCGCGCCTCAGGTTGGCCGGGCGGCCACGTCCAGCTATCCGGCCTTTGGCGATGCTGCGCCCCATGACAACGTCGGCCAATTGCCGTCCTACTATCCGGTGCACGGCGTTGATGTCTCCCGCTATCAAGGCGCGATTGACTGGCGTCAGGCGCGGGCAGGGGGCATCGCATTTGCCTATATGAAGGCGACAGAAGGCGGCGATGTGGCCGATCCGATGTTCCATACCTACCGCGCCGGGGCCGCTGCCGCAGGGGTGCAGCACGGGGCCTATCATTTCTATTACTTCTGCCGCACGCCGCAGGAGCAGGTAGCATGGTTTATCCGCAACGTGCCGCGCGATCCGTCCGCGCTGCCGCCGGTTCTGGATATGGAGTGGAACCACCAGTCGCGCAGTTGCAGCCGCAAGCCCGACGCCGCCACCGTGCGCGCCGAGGCAACGGTGTTCCTGGACATGCTGGAACGGCACTATGGCAAGCGGCCGCTGGTCTATACGACGCCTGATTTCTATTGGGACACGGCCCTGGGGCAGTTGCCGCGCACGCAGTTCTGGCTGCGGTCCGTCGCGGCGCATCCATCCGAGCGCTATCCCGGCGAGGGCTGGTCGTTCTGGCAATATACCGGCACCGGTATCGTGCCAGGCATCGCGCGGCCTGTGGATATTAATGCTTTTTCTGGCAGTTATGCGCAGTGGGAAAAGTGGATTGAGTAAAAGGCCGGCTGGTTTGGTGGGGATCGCCCAGGCTGCGTCGAGGCGTTCCGCGGGGGGTGCTGCCCCCGCGCGCCCCGAGGTGTTTATGACGAGAAGAAGGGGGGGGCGCGGCGCGGTTGCGGGGTTAGCCTTCGGCTTTGATTTTGTCGCGCAGGAAGCGGCGCAGGATTTTGCCTGAGGCGGATTTTGGGATTTCGGTGACGAAATCGATGCGGTGGACCTGTTTGTAGGATGACAGGGTCTTGGCCAGATGCGCCTTGATCGCGGCGGTGTCGGGGCCTGTTTCAGTGCGCACGACGAAGGCCATGGGGATCTCCCCCGCCTCTGGGTCGGGCAGGCCGATGACGGCGGCGTCGGTGATGCCATCCATGGAGACGATTATCGCCTCAAGCTCTGCCGGGGCGACCTGAAAGCCCTTGTATTTAATTAGTTCTTTCAGGCGGTCGACGATGAACATCTGGCCGTCTGCATCGATCATGGCGATGTCGCCGGTGCGCAGCCAGCCGTCCTCGACAATTGTGTCTGCTGTGGCTTTGGCGTTGTTCAGGTAGCCTTGCATCACGTTGGGGCCTTTGATCCAGAGTTCACCGTCTGCCCCGGTATCAAGGTCTTGGCCCGTTTCGATATCAACGATCCGGCAAGAGACGTTCGGGGCGGCGAGGCCTGACGATCCGGGGATCGCGGCATCAATTGGCGACAGGTGGCTGACGGGCGAGAGTTCGGTCATGCCGTAGCCCTGCAGCGAGATGCAGTTCAGGCGGGTGCCGACGGCGTTCGATAGGGCGGCACCCAGCGGGGCGGCACCGGTGAAGACCTGTTCCAGCGACGACAGGTCGAACTGATCGACCATCTGATGCTTCGCCAGCGCCAGCGCGACGGGCGGGACGATCCACATGCGTTTGGATTTTTTGTCCTGGCTGATGCGCAGGAAGAGTTCCAGATCGAAGCGGGGCAGCGTGACGAGGCCGCCGCCGCCCGCAAGGTGCAGGTTCATCAAGACGGTCATGCCGTAGATGTGGAAAAAGGGCAGGAAGGCGGCAGCGACCTCGCCCCGCTCGAAGCCGGCACCGGCGATGATCTGATCGACGTTCACGACAAGGTTGCGGTGCGACAGCATCACGCCCTTGGGCATGCCGGTGGTGCCAGAGGAGTAGGGCAGCACGACAGTGTGATGGTCCAGATCGACGAGGACCTGAGCGGACAGCGGGTCGCCCATCAGATCAGACAGTTCCAGCGTGTCCGGGGCCCGGCCGATAGTCGCGATATCGGTGACGCTGGTTTCTGAGAGCGCCTCGCGTGCGGTGTCGAGGAACATCGGGACGGTGATCAGGAATTCGGCGCGGGAATCCTGCAACTGATGGCGGACTTCCGAGGCGGTGTAGGTCGGGTTGATCGTGGTGATCGTGCCGCCACTGAAGGCCACGGCGTGGAAAATTACGCAGTATTCGGGGCAGTTCGGGGCCATCAGGGCGATGGTGTGGCCCGCGCCCATGCCGCGCGCGGTCAGGCCCCCTGCGAGCGATTCGACCTGGTCGATGAATTGTTCGGCGGTCAGGGTCCGGCCGGTGGTTCCGTCGGTCAGCACGACCTCAGAAGGGCGGTTGCGCAGACCTTCGAAAACGCGTTCGGTGATCGAGATGTCACGCAGTGCAACGTCTTCGAAACGGCTTTTGA
>CAWUXN010000205.1:0-2870 GCA_963926415.1 uncultured Loktanella sp. | reverse complement strand
GCCGCACCGCCATGTTGTGACCTATCCGCTGCCCGGCGGGCGACTGAATATCGTCGCTGTACAAGAACGCAGCGACTGGGCCGAAGAAGGTTGGCACCACCCTGACGAACCCGCCAACCTAAGGGAAGCATTTTCAGAGGCTTGCGGCGCGTTGCAGTCTATTTTGATGCAGGTCGAAACTCCGAACCTGTGGGGGCTTTTTCAGCATCCTGTGGCACCTGTGTGGGTCACGGACAAAGTCGCACTAGTCGGGGATGCCGCCCATCCGACCCTGCCGTTCTTGGCTCAAGGCGCGAATTTGGCGCTGGAAGACGCTGCTGTTCTGGCGCGGCAGTTGTCCTTGCATGGCATGCGCGCCGGTTTGCCACGGTATCAGGCCTTGCGGCAACCGCGCGTGCGGCGGGCGATTGCAGCGGCCAGCGCGAATGCTGAGAATTACCACCTGCGCGGCCCGCGCCGCACGATTGCCCACATGGGATTGCGGGCGCTGGGGCTGGTTGTGCCGGATGCCTTTATCGGGCGGATGGACTGGCTTTATGGCTATGACGCGACCGCCTAGGGCTAGTTGCCGCTTGTTTCTTCCGTCGCGCGCTCCAGCACAGTCATGGTGACATAATCCACGCGGTAAACGTCCCGTTCGATCCGGAAATAGACCCAGCCGTCAGTGGCGGGCGACAGGCCATACCAGCGCGCATCCATGACCATGGAATACTTGCCGCGCGGAATGACTTCTCCTATTTCGACCGGGGGCGCTGCCTTTTTGATAGGGACGGACACGCAGGCCCCGGCCGCAGCCATGCGGCACTGCGCCTGCAGCGGGTTCGTTAAGGCAATAAGTATGAGTTATAACCGTATCTTATGTCGCATAGTTCATCCTATGCTGCAAGGTCGACCCAGACAGGGACGTGGTCGCTGGGTTTGTCCCGGCCGCGCAGATCTTTTTCGATATAACAATCGCGCATCAGGTCGGCGCATTGCGGCGTCAGCAGGAAATGGTCAATGCGGATACCGTCGTTCTTGTTCCACGCGCCAGCCTGATAGTCCCAGAATGAATAATGCCCGGGCCCATGAGTGCTCGCCCGAAAGCTTTCAGTGAACCCAAGGTTCATGATCCGGCGAAAGGCAGCGCGGCTTTCGAGGCGAAACAAGGCATCGTCGCGCCACGCATCGGGGCGGGCGGCGTCTTCGGCTTGGGGGATGACATTGTAATCACCCGCCATAATCGCGGGCATTTCCTGCGCCAGGAGGTCCTTGGCGCGGGCGTGCAGGCGGTCCATCCATGCCAGTTTGTAATCGAACTTCGGACCTGGCGCTGGGTTGCCGTTGGGCAGATTCAAGCCGCACAGCCGCACGGCCACGTCGCCTACAACTGTCGCCTCGATCCAGCGTGCCTGTTCGTCATCTTCGTCACCGGGCAGGCCGCGAGTGACGTCCTCTAGCGGGAACTTGGACAGAATGGCGACACCGTTAAACCCCTTTTGTCCATGGGTAACAACATTATAGCCAAGATCTTCGATGATTTGCCGGGGAAAACCGTCATCGACGGATTTGATTTCTTGCAGCAAGGCTACGTCGGGGGCGCTGTCCTGTAGCCATGTCGTCAACGCTTCGATCCGCGCTTTGACGCCATTAATGTTGAAAGTCGCAATTCTCATAAGTCGCCCCAATTTTCGCCACGCTAACGGTGGCGCGGCACAAGATCAGTGGTCTTCGCGCACACGCACCGGAATACGCACGGGTTGTTCCGCAACCTGTCCCGCAGCTGCAGCGGCGATACCGGCAAGAATGGCGATGGCGATGATGGCAGTCATGGCGGTCTCCGTCTGGTCAAATTTATTATAACAACATTATGTCGTTAATGATAGTTTCACGATGTCGCATCACATCACATCACATTGAAAAGGACGTCCCGCAGCCGCAGGACGACGTCGCATTTGGGTTTTCGATCACAAAGCGTGCGCCGATCAGCTCTTCGGTAAAGTCGATGACGGCGGAGGTAAGAAAAGGCAGTGACACAGAATCGATCACAACGGTTTCGCCCTTGGCCTCGAGCCGCAGGTCGTCTTCCTTTGCCTCGTCCAGTGCGATTTCGTATTGAAAACCAGAACATCCACCGCCTTCGACGGCGATGCGCAGGGCTTTGCCCTGCGAGGATGCGCCTATTTCGGCAAGCCGTTCAAAGGCGCGCGGGGTCACGGTCGGGGGCAGGGTCAGCATGTTGCACCTATCGGTCAGCGGTTTGATTCAATATAGGAAGGACAGGCACAGGTCACAAGCAGGCAACATGATGGCAGCCCCATATGCGACAAATCCCGCCACTGCGCGCGGGCGGCTTTACCCTGAAGAGGAAAGCCATTTTCGCTCGCCCTTTCAACGGGATCGCGACCGGATCATCCACGCCAGCGCGTTTCGCCGGCTGAAACATAAGACGCAGGTGTTCATCGAACATGAAGGCGATTATTTCCGCACGCGCTTGACCCACTCGATCGAGGTGGCGCAAGTCGCGCGCACCGTCTCCGCCGCGCTGGACCTGAATGCAGAGCTGACCGAGGCCGTCGCGCTTAGGGCCATAAGCATAACCGTGATAGGCGCCAGAGACATTCCAACCCGCACCGGCGGTGAGATACTCGTCAGTGACGCCGTCGCCGTTGGTATCGCGCAGACGCGTGGTCTCGGTGCGCTGGGTGACGAGCAGGTCCTTACCGTCGCGCAGCAGGCCGAGCGGCTCATGCAGACCGGAGGCGAAGAGCTTGTAGCTGACTTTATTCGGCTTCGAATCGAGGACGCCGTCGAGCACCCAGACCTCGCCCTTGCGAATCGAAAGCGCGAGTTTCCCGTCGGCGGTCCAATCCATACCGCTGACCTCAAGC